>CBFGLD010000222.1:0-4917 GCA_965649495.1 uncultured Flavihumibacter sp.
TTTAATTGTTGGATTGTATTAATTTCGATCCCACAAAATCAGCTAATGCACAAAACCTTCGTTACATCCGCACTCCTGTTTGCCGGAATGGCCGTTATGGACCAGGTAAAGAAACCCGCCGCTACCTCCGCTAAACCAGCTGCGACGGCAGCAGCCAAAAAAACAACCACTCCCCCACCGAACCCATTGAAAAACGCCACCGACTCCATGAGTTATGCCATAGGTATGAGCCTGGCTAATTTTTACAAAGACCAGGGGATCACCAATATCAATACAGCTATGGTCACCAAAGCATTGAATGATGCCATGAAAGGACCGAAGACATTACTCACCGAAGAACAAATGAATATGAGCATTTCAAATTACCTGCAACAACTGAAGAAAGAAAAATCTGCCGCCGCTCGAAAAGCAGGCGAAGCATTCCTGGCAGCAAACAAAACAAAACCGGGTGTTGTAGAACTGCCCAGCGGCTTACAATACCAGGTAGTTACAGAAGGTGCTGGTCCCAAGCCCGCCCTGACCGATAAAGTCAAATGTCATTACCACGGCACCCTGATTGATGGAACCGTATTCGACAGTTCCGTGGACCGCGGACAACCTATCGACTTCCCTGTGAACGGGGTGATCAAAGGTTGGGTGGAAGCTTTACAAATGATGCCGGTAGGCAGTAAATGGAAACTGTTTATTCCGGCCGACCTGGCATACGGCGATAACCAGGCCGGGGCCAAGATCCTTCCCGGCAGCACCTTAATTTTTGATGTGGAATTAATTGAAATCGTGAAATAACCAAAATAGAAAAAGGGGCCCTGAGGCCCCTTTTCTTATAAAGGCACGATCAACTATTTACCGGACTACCAGTTTCACTTCATCGGTACTTACCCCGCCTTTATCATCCATCACGGAAAGACGGAAATTATAAGTTCCTTTGGCAGCACCACTCAGCGCAGTAATGGCAGCATGGGGATTGGCAATAGTAAGCCTGGCACCACCGGTTTGGGTCCAGTGATACCTCGAGATAATCCCATCGGGTTCCCGGGAAGCGGTTCCATCCAACTGGATGAGGGCATCCTCGGACACGGTCAGATCATCCCCCGCATTAGCCTGGGGTGGAATATTTTTAACAGATTCTTTATTATCAACTGGTGGTTTTCCTTTAATGGGATCAGTCTCCTGAAAACCAAGGGTGGAAGCCAGTGTTACGATGAGCAGGATCGCTTTCATGGACGGATTTTTTGGTGATGAATCAATAACGCCTCAATCCCTTCCATTATTATGCCAGTTTCGGGCATTTAATCGATATTTCCTTTCATTTTTTCGATCTGTACCCGCGTACCCAATACAAATACCTTCATCCCCTGACAAATAGGAGTTTCATCGGGGGGATTGATCAAAAAGCGACCTTCCTGGTTCCGGACTCCAATACAATTGACTCCTGTTTTTTTCCAATCCATGATCTCCCGCAAACTGCGGTCCCTTATCTCTCCTGGTAACTGGATGTAATCCACTGACTCAATATGAATGGCTTCCCCCTCCTCCCCACTAATAAAATCAATGAATTCTATCACATCCGGCTTGGATACGAGGGTAGCCATATGCGTACCGCCAATTTTATCAGGCATGATCACATGATCTGCCCCTGCTTTTTTTAATTTATGAGCGGAGTTACCTTCCGAGGCCCTGCTAATGATCCTTATTTTATTATTCAGTGACCGGGCCGACAACACAATAAAAACATTATCGGCATCTACCGGTAAACTGGTGATAAGAGCGGATGCTCTTTCAATACCTGCCTTTTTCAGCAACTCGTCATCGGTAGCATCTCCCGGCAGGTATAACAAGCCCGCGTGTTCGCTGTTAAGCTTTTCAAGGATTTCCTGTCGCTTTTCTATAACTACGAACTCCCGGTTATGGTATCCCAGTGTACGCGCAGCCTGCTGCCCGTTTCTCCCAAAACCACAAATGATCACATGTCCGCTAACCTTATCAATTGAGCGCATCAGTTTTCGGTATTTAAAGAATTTATTAATCTCGCCGTTAATGATGTACTGTATAATCCTGGTAATGGCCCATGCCAATGATATCCAGGACAAGATCAGCATGCAAACGGTGAAAATCCTTCCATTGTCAGAAAGCGGTCTCACTTCTGTAAAACCTGCTGTGGTAATGGTAATAACGGTCATATACAGGGCTTCCACGAAACGAAAACCTTCTACCAGCATATACCCCGTAATTCCGATGCCCGCAACCAGGAACAATAGTAAAAATGGTTGGAGAATTTCCCATCCTTTGGATTGCACAGTAAGCGGTTTTACTAAAATTACTGTATTGTATCCTCAAAATGAAAAGGGTGTATCACCCATTGGTCATACACCCTTTTCTTCCTTCATGCTCCTAATGCTTAAAAGGCAGCATTATATAATAATTCATAGTATTCATGCGCCATCCGGTTGCTTTCAAACTGGTAGCGAACATCCCGCATGCCATTTTTTATTACCTGTCGCCAGGTATCCTTGTTACTGTAATACAGAGGCAACACCTGTTCTTCCAGGAGCTTGTACAACATACGGAGATCGTATTCATCCTGCTCCTGTACATTCATATTGGCATAATCTGCCTTGGGTATTACAAAACCATTATTTCCATGGTTTACAAATTCCGGGATCCATCCGTCATCGGTACTGAAATTGGCGGCTCCATTCATGGATGCTGTCATGCCGCTGGTTCCGGAAGCTTCCCTCGGTACCCTGGGATTGTTCAGCCAAACATCGGCCGCCTGCTTCAGGCGTTTGGATAAGGCTAATTCGTAACCGATCAGTACCGCCATGTTTTTATGTTGTTTACTCAGGTGAACCAGGTGATTGAAATCATTGATGGCCGGATAATCCATCGGATAAGGCTTGCCTGCCCAAATGATTTGTACCGGGTAGTTTTTGTTCTCCAGCAAGGCTTTGAACCTTTCCTGGTCGCGGGTAATCAGGTCAGCCCGCTTATACCCTGCAAAACGCCTTGCCCACACGATGGTGAAAACATTTGGATCAAACACTTTACCGGTCTGGTCGGCTACGATCTCAAAGGCCCTTCGCTTCAGGTATTCCTTGCGGTCGTCCCACATCTTGTCGTTGCCTTCTTCCATAAACCGGTACAATTGCTTATCTGCCCAGTAACGCCAGTTCTGGGCGTTGGTGATGGACAAAATCGGGCAGATGCCGCTGTACTTTTCCCACATATGACGGGATACCACTCCATGCAATTGAGAAACCCCATTGGCTATGCGCGCAAACCTTAAGGCAGCCAGGGAATGATTGAACTGGTCGTCCTGGATGCCGGTCAGTGTCCGCACTTCATCCAACGATAATCCACAGAAATAACTCATTTTATGGCAGAGGTAGATATCGTGCTTTTCATTACCCGCTTCTTCCGGTGTGTGAGTGGTGAAGACCAGGCGCTTTTTCACCTCCTGCATATTATTGCCGAATTTGCGGTACAGATAAAAGGCTGCACTGATGCCATGGGCCTCGTTCAAATGATATACTTCCGGATTGTATCCCAATTCATCCATCAGTTTGGCTCCACCCACGCCCAGCAGGATGAACTGTGCTACCTTGGTGGCTACATTGGCATCATAAAGCCGGTGCGTGATGGTTTGTGAAACATAATCGTTTTCCGGCAAATCCGTGCTGAGCAGGAAAAGCGGGGCCGACTTAAAGGTTTCAGGATTCAGGTAAAACACCTTGACCCAAACAGGATGATCGTGGATGGAGATCTGGAACTTGATGCCGGTATCTTCCAAAAAACTGTTGGATTTTTCCATCCAGGTTACCTGCAGGGTCTGGTCCTGGTTGCGGGCCTGGTCGTAATACCCATACTTCCAGAGAATGCCAACCCCTACCAGGTTCTGGCGCAGTTCATAGGCACTCCGCAAGTGGGAGCCGGACAAGAAACCAAGTCCGCCACTGTATATTTTAAGCGGCTGGTGAACCGCAAATTCCATAGAGAAATAAGCAACTTTTTTGGCATAGCGTTCTTCGTTGGAATAGGGTACTTTAAAATTTCTGAAGTTCATATCGGTCTTTTACTGGTTCTAATGTGTATCAGATACGCAATTTAAAGGAATATTTAAAACGCCTGTTTACTTCTTTTTCTTACTGGCGGCCGAAGCCTTTTTTTTCCTGGTATAACTACCTTCAAAAAAACATTTGATATCCCGGTATGAGCCACATCCTTCCACTTCCTTGATCCGCACCGTGTTACCAGAAAAATTAAAGTCGATCATACAGGGCCCATCCCCTTCCGTGTACCTGGCTGTGTTGGTTCCTGTCATACGCGCCTCCCCCTTCAACTCACCCCGGCAAGCCCCTCCGTCTTTTTCAAAATGGATAAAGAACATCAGGGTACCCGCTGTTTTACCATCGCGCACCGATACCAGGTTGTTCTTATTCTGCAGGTAATCCCCCGCCAGTTTTTGTGTGGCCGGTAAAGTATCAATCGGGTTTAGTAATTGATTGGTGGACGCATTCTTATCGTTGGATTCGGTTAATATCATAGTGAATACCCCTTCGGTATTGTATACATATACCTTCTTGGTATACACCAACTGGCCATCCCCCGGGTTACGCTGGCGTAAGGTGGTGATGGTATACTTACTGTCCATCGTTGCTACCGAACTGCTGCCGGCTGCCGGCTTTCCCTGCAGTTGGATCAGCGGCATGGCAGTTACATATTTTTCCTCGTTGAACACCAGGAGATACGAAGCTCTCTTGGTGCCTTGTGTTGCCTTGAGCAACAGATATGTTTCACCGTTCTCAACCTCCACCCTTCCCAGGGGATGCAGCTGGGGCTTACCTTTTTTACCAAAATAGGCCGACAACACACTATCTGGCACAAACTGGGCAAATATCTTGTTTCCAATGCGAAGGG
>CBFGLD010000223.1:0-4909 GCA_965649495.1 uncultured Flavihumibacter sp.
GCCTTCCCTGGCCATCAGGGAGGGATTGGTGGTAACCCCATCCAGTATTCCCAACGCATTTGCTTCCCGGATCTGGTCAAGATTAGCCGTGTCGATAAAAAATTTCATTGGTGTTTCTGTCTGTTTATTTATTGATTGCTGATGCCTACTTTATATATGGTCTCGGTATGATACTTCTGACCCGGTTCCAGTATAGTGGAAGGGAATTCCTTCTTATTGGGAGAGTCGGGAAAATGCTGGGTTTCCAGGCATAGCGCCGTGCGTAAATTCACCGGGTTACCCGTATGGTTGATGAATTTACCGTCCAGGAAATTACCCGAATAAAATTGCAAGCCCGGTTCTGTGGTATGCACCTCCAGGTAACGGCCACTGGTACTGTCCGTTAGCGTGGCTACCTTTCTCATGGCACCGGTACTGTTATTTAACACCCAGTTATGGTCGTACCCCCCCTCTACTTTGGCGATATCCAGTCCGATGGTTTTTGGACTGCGAAAATCGAAGGGGGAGTCCGCTACAGAGCGTAACTCACCGGTGGGTATCAAACCTTTGTCCACAGGTGTATAGGCATCCGCATCTATTTGCAGCGTATGCCCATCAATACTGGTGAGTACATCCCCGGAAAGATTGAAATAACTATGATTGGTCAGGTTTACCGGTGTTGCCTTATCTGTGGTGGCATCATAAACGATATGCAACTCATCATTCTCTGAAAGGGTATACCTGACCGTTATATCCAGGTTGCCCGGATATCCTTCTTCTCCATCCTTACTTAAATAGCGAAGCGTCAGGGAGGGAAGGCTGTCCACCATCGGGTCTGCTGCCCACATCACTTTATCAAAGCCCTTGACTCCACCGTGCAGGTGATTTTCACCATCATTTTTGGCAAGTGTATAGGTATCCTTCCCAATGGCAAATTTTCCACCGCCGATCCGGTTACCATACCTTCCTATGATAGCTCCAAAATAGGGCGGCTGCTGCAGGTATTGGCCAAGGCTGTCAAAGCCTACTACAATACTGGTATTATTATTATGCTTATCCTTTGTTTCAAAAGCGGTAACAATACCTCCATAATTGGTGATCTTTACAACCGTGCCTTTTGCATTGGTAAGGGTGTACAGGTTAACCGGTGTATTGTCGTGGACTCCCCAGGGGTCCATCTTTATTCCGGATGTAATAGCGTCCTTTTCCGTACCGTCCTTTTCAGAAGCAGGCTGGTTGTTGCAGGCTGCGGCACCCATGGCCAGGGCACCCGCAGTTAGTAATACATTCATGAATTTCATATTGGCTGTCGTTTATTTTTATTCTGGTTGTCTGGTAACATATGGCCACCCATTCCTCCAATGCAGTTCGCGGATGATCAGCTTCGGTTTGCCCTTGTCGTTAGCATCGTATCCGTGGCAAACCAAAAAATCTTTTCCATTTTCTGTCACCACAGCATTATGGCCTACGCCATGCCAGTCCTTGTTCCCTTCTAAAACATTGGTTCCACCTCCAAGAGTCATGGGAACACCGTCCCAATCTGCATAAGGTCCCTGCAAGCGGGCAGATCTGCCCACAACAACTTTATAAGTACTCCTTTCGCCTCTGCAGCAATAATCAAAGGAAACAAAAAGATAGTAATAACCGTCCTTGTAAAATATAAATGGGGCTTCTATGGCAGCATCCCCCGCAGCGCTGTCCGGGATCACGAAACTCCGGGGCCTCGCTGCCACCGTGTGCCATTGTTGCGGCTCTGCCGGCGCAGATTGTGCAGCATTCAGCTTCACCAGTTTCATGCCGTTCCAAAAGGATCCGAATACCAGCCAGGGACTTCCTTGCTGATCACGCACCAGGTTGGGATCGATAGCATTCCACATATCCCTGCCCGGTACCGACTGAATAACCATCCCTTTGTCCTGCCACCTGAATTGTGGCGAAGCGGGATCAAGGGTCCTGTTTACCGCAAGACCAATAGAACTGGTGTTTTTTCCAAAAGCGGATACGCTGTAGTAGAGGTAATACCATCCGTCATGGTAACTGATATCCGGTGCCCAGGTATGACCGCGATACCCTTTGACCGCCTCCCTTGCCCATTGCGGCGGTTCCGAAAATACTGGCTTCTCCTGTTTCCAGCTTTTCATATCCTTTGAACTCCATACGCTTACCCCCATACCGGTTGCAAACAGGTACCAGGTGTCCTTATCCTTTATCATGACCGGGTCATGTACTGAAATAGGCGCAGGAGATTGGGCCAGTATCTCGCCCATCAGCAAAAGTGTAATTAGTACTAACGGTAATGTCTTCATCACTTCGTCTTACTTAACCTTAACGCGCAATACAGTCAGGGAATAGGGTGCCAGTGGTATTGCCAGGTTTTTTCCTTTGACCCGGATCGTTGAATGTGCCGGGGCCACTGTACGGGGTTGGTCCAGCGTATTCACAGTCGACAAATCTTCCCCTTTCAAAACTGCCAGGGATGCTGTTGGGCTACCGGCCCGCGCCCCCTGGATCACCAGGTTTTTCTGAACCTTATTGGCCGAAGCATTTACGATCTTCACCACCAGCTCCCCGGCCTTTTCATCCAGGACCGCTGATGCATACAGGCTATCCTGGCCGGTCAGTGGCTTGCCATTGCTCAGCGCAGTTACCACCTGTGTTCCTTTATTAGTAGAGAATAGCTTTTGCACATAATAATTTGGTGTGCCGTAAACACGCAGGTTATCAACCCAGATCAGGTCAGGCGTCCACTGCCAGCCATCCACATGCGCAAACAAAGGCGCATAAGATGCCATGTGTACTACTGCTGCATTGCGTTCCAATCCAGTCAGGAAAGCTGCTTCTGCCATGGCAGTGAGCCAGTTATTCCTGTTGTGGATGCTTACGGTTTTATCACTCTGTGCCGCATATTCACCAGCAAATACTTTGGATCCTGTCCTGGGATAATTGTCGTAACGGGCTGCATTGGCGAGGAACCATTCAGGACGACGGTAGTAATGTTCATCAATGATATCTGCCCCCATTTTCCTCAGTTCCGCATTTAGGTATTCAAACCTTTCCCCTTCCGGATCAGTTCCCGAACTGTTGACTATCCTGATATCAGGATACTTTTCTTTTATGGCTTTTGTAAACACTTTGAGCCTTTCCACATACTGGGGACCCCAGTTCTCATTTCCAACCCCTATGTATTTCAGGTTAAAAGGCGCGGGATGCCCCATCTCCGCACGCACCTTTCCCCATGGCGTACTAACGTCACCGTTAGCAAACTCCACCAGGTCCAACGCATCCTGTACATAAGGTTCCAACTGGTCCATGGGAACCACTTCCGCAGTATTGAACTGGCATGCCATTCCACAATTCAGGATAGGCAGCGGTTCTGCACCTATATCCTCGGACATCTGGAAATACTCAAAAAATCCAAGGCCAAAGGTCTGGTAGTAATCCGGTGTAGGCCGGTGGGCAAACTCGGTATTCCAGCGATTGATGATCTGCTGTCTTTGTTCAACGGGACCAATGGTCTTTTTCCACTGGTAACGTACGCCCAGGTCGTGCCCCTCTACAATACAGCCCCCGGGGAACCTAACGAATCCGGGCTTCATATCCGCCAGCATCTGGATCATATCGGCGCGAAGCCCGCCCTTCCTGCCTTTCCACGTATCCGTTGGAAAGAGGGATATCATATCCAGATCCAGTTGGCCATTCCCCTCAAACCATATCCGGAAACTTCCCCTGGGGGTGGTTGCTGAGGATACAAAACTGACCGAACCCTGCTTCCATTCATTCGTTGCTTCAGGATGAAAACTGTTACTGCCAATCACACTTCCCTTTTCATCCAGCAATTCAAGGTGCAGGGTCATTCCTTTTTCAGGCTGGCGGTACCAAACGGAAAAATCGTACTGCAGGCCGGATTTAATCCCCATACCCCGGAAACCCTCATTGGATAAACCCAGCTGACCCCGCTCCGCGTTGCTGCCGC
Source organism: uncultured Flavihumibacter sp. (assembly GCA_965649495.1). Lineage (GTDB taxonomy): Bacteria > Bacteroidota > Bacteroidia > Chitinophagales > Chitinophagaceae > Flavihumibacter. Next base: position 3,953 of record CBFGLD010000223.1, read on the forward strand.
TCACCCGCAGGAACCGCGGATTCTTCTCGGCTGCCAAGCCCCTGTTTATGACCAGGAAACTGCCTTCTTTTGCCTGCTTACCTTCTTGTTTCCAACCCATCAGGGGACGGGAAAACTCAAAGGAGCGGTTCTTCACCAATTCCGCATACATGCCTCCATCGGCACCCAGGTTTATGTCTTCAAAGAATACACCCCACATGGTAGGCTGCACCTCGGCAATTTTATTTGCCGCATTCACTATGATATCTCCTGTTTGCTGCGCCTGCAGGCTGCCGGCCAGCGATGCCACCAGGGCAATGGTCAACGTAATCCTTTGCATGTTCATTATTTTTTCTTTCCCCAGATCGCAACCCCTACGTTGTTGAGACCAGTAAATAGGATCGTATTCTTTTTGTTTTCCCAGTCACGTCCTTTCCGGACGATCACCTTATCCGTAAAGCCGTTGTTCCACTTCAGTTCCAGCCAGGGCGACTGGTAGGTCCAGCTTCCCGCATTCGTATTTAAGGATCCGTTCGGATGAATGACCAGATCGGTGCTTACCTGGAAATCGGGCGACACCTGCTCTTCTGCATATCCTGGAACAACGCGGTATCCAAGCACTACCTGCTCGTAATTGCCGGCGATATCTGCCAACGCCACATCGCTGTTATCCTCCCACGCATAGCGTTCGGGAGATACTAACGGCCACCCGTCAGTGCTCCAGAATATCTTCCTCACATGCAGGTTCATGAAATATTTTCCATTGCCCGGTCTCGCCTGGTGGGCGATATAATATTGCCCTGCCCCATCATCAAATACGGCATTGTGCGCCGTTCCCTGGTATCCGCTGTGATTCCGGAATTGATAGGGTGCCAAAATCATCGGGCCATGGTCCTCATTGAGGTTTACGTCTCTTCCGTTGTAATCCAGGAAAGGGCCATCCGGATTATCCGAGCGCCCAACCCGCACATTGTACTT
>CBFGLD010000224.1:0-4892 GCA_965649495.1 uncultured Flavihumibacter sp.
TCGCCAGGGTATTCTGGCAGTTGTTTTTGGGGATTTTCTAAGCTCCAGGTTTATTCTGGTGCCCGAAACCAATAATTCATCAGCCTTTAAACGGCCCCTGAGCAATTCGGGGATGTTTAGATTGGTCAGGGTTAGTTTTTTCACATCAATCCGATTATTCCCCATCCTGCTTTTTCGCCGGGTTTGCAGAAAGTAATTATAAAGTACCAGGTCGTTTTTGTTAATGTTCATTTCGCTGAATCCTGATGAAAAATTACGGCTGCTGTCAGATTCAACGTATGCTCTGACCTTAAGTTGCAATTCTTTCACAGACATTTTATTGGGAAGGTTTTTGTCCACCACCAGATCTTTTACACTAAAATTGTTGCCATCAAAAAAGAAAGTTTCTTTTCCCCTGGGAGTATGTGAGTTTCCTATAAAATTTATTTCGTTTATTGCTACCTGTTTTACCTTAATAGGTCCCAGGATATCCAGCAGGTTGGTGCCTTCCTCCGCTTTGGATGAGTCCTGTTTTTTCCGGATACGGAAATCATTGCTTGAGAAGTAACCCCTGGAGGCTTTAAGTAATTCCAGTTCAACAATGCCTTCGGTTAATAATTTGTTCCAATTGAGCGAATCCAGTTCAATTCCTTCCAGCCTGAATCCGGTACTATCGCCTATTGTGGTGATGTTTTTATGAAATCCTAGCCCGTTCAATTCAAAACGGTGTTGCTTACTGTCCCACAAAAGTTGGTCAAGGTTAACCTTAATGGTGCTATCGGGATATTCAATCTGTGGATTTTGCAGTTCAAAGCGTATCGCTACCTCATTGTCATTATTCCAGTTGGATATTTTCTTTAAGAGGTGCAGGTCCCTGATAGAGAGGTTTACCTGGTTGATAAAATACCTGCTTTCATTATTGTTAAGGTCAGGGTAATAGGCAAAAGTTGCCTGCCGGATGTCACAATGCTTTACGTCGAGTGATTCAAGCACTTCAAAAAATACATTTTGCATTCGGGAAACCTGCTGGTGGAGGGGAATAGGAATTCTTTGGCCAACACTATCTTTTTCGTATACCCGTAATTCCAGCACAGGCCGGAGAAGAGAAAAGGATTCGACATTCAATTGTTTGAACAATAATAATTGAATTACATCGTCCAGGTTTAGTTCCATACTATCCGTTCGGAATTGAAATTCATTATTGTCGATACCGGCATGTACCGGATAGAGGTGTAGTTGCGCAATTCTGACCTTCATTTTAACAGGGTCCACTCTTATTGCGCTTGCATCCATGGCGTATGTGCCGTTGGATAAGGTTTTCACCAGTTGCCTCGCTGCTGCTACGGATCGTAATCTTACCAGTAAACCTACCGACAAGAAAAGGCCGAGGAGCACCAGCCCTGCAGTTGTGAGTATCCATTGTTTCCTCGAAAGCCTGGCCATAGCTACAAAATACAAAAAAAAGAGCTTGTCGTACACCGACAAGCTGCTTCCAATCAAATTATACGGAACGTTTTAGCTGACCCCTGAACCCGGGTTAATGACACTGGCGGGAGCAACAAAATGTAGTTTGCCATCCCGGTCTTCGGCCATCAGGATCATGCCATTGCTTTCAATACCTCTCATTTTGCGAGGTGCCAGATTGGCTACCACCACCACTTGTTTGCCAATTATGTCCTCTGGCTTAAAGTGTAAGGCGATACCGCTTACTATGGTCCTGGTTTCAAATCCCAGGTCTATACTTAATTTCAAAAGCTTATCCGCTTTTTCCACTTTTTCTGCATTTACAATGGTGCCAACTTTAAGGTCTATTTTTGAAAAGTCCTCGTAAACGATCCCGGGTTTAACATTGGGAACCGGAGAAGCTGCAGTATCATTGACTTGCCCTGCCTCGTTGCTTTTTGTTTCTGCCGGGTTCGGCAAACTGTTGGCTTTTAATTTTTCAACCTGTTCTTTAATTTCCACGTCTTCTATTTTTCTGAATAATAATTCCGGTGCACGTAATGAGTATCCAACGCTTAACAATTTCATGCTACCTGCATTTTTCCAATCCAGCATTTTTTCCACCACTTTCATCATATGGATCATTTTATGTGCAGTGTGGGGAAGGAAGGGATGTATAAATATTGCCAGGTTAGCACATAATTGCAGGCATATGTGCAAGCAGTTATCAATCTCCTGCTGTAATGTTTCCGCAAGAATACCACCTTCTTCTGCTTTCTTTTTTTCTTTAATCCAGGGTTCTTTTTCCTGCATGTATTTGTTACCCTTACGAGCAAGGTCAATCACTTCGAATTGTGCTTCACGAAATTTGTAGTTTTCAATTAATTGCTCTATCCTGGATTTTGTAGTTTTGATTTCTTCCATGATTGTCCTGTCCTTATCATCCAGTAGAGGTAAGTGGAGAACAGGAACTTTTCCATTCGTCAGTTTGTGCATCAGAACAAAGGTTCTGTTAACATAATTGCCGAAAATAGATACAAGTTCGCTGTTTACGGCATCCTGAAAACCTTTCCAGGTAAATTCACTGTCTTTTGTTTCCGGTGCAATCAGGGTAAGGTAATAACGCAGCGCGTCTGCCATCTGGGGTCCGCCGTTTTCTTTCTTTACAAAATCATTGATGTAATCCTGCATGTCAAGTTTCCAATTCCTGCTGGTGCTCATTTTATCGCCTTCCAGGTTTAAAAACTCGTTAGCCGGAACATTTTCAGGTAAGATATTGCCGTGCAATTTCAGCATCACCGGGAAAATGATACAATGGAAGACGATATTATCCTTGCCAATGAAGTGTACCAGTTTGGTGTCCTGGTGGTACCAATATGGTTTCCAATCTTTTCCAGTATTTACAGACCATTGCTTGGTGGCACTGATATAACCGATCGGCGCATCAAACCAGACATAGAGGACTTTGCCCTCGGCTTCGGGCAGGGGTACTTTGATACCCCAGTCGAGGTCGCGGGTAACGGCCCTGGGTTGTAATCCTCCGTCAATCCAGCTTTTACACTGGCCTACTACGTTAGCCCTCCAATCGGCCACGTGGCCATCAAGGATCCAATTCCTCAGGAAAGCTTCGTGGCGATTGAGCGGAAGGTACCAGTGTGTGGTTTTTTTCTTGATGGGGGGCAATCCACTTAATGTACTAACGGGATCGATCAGTTCATCCGGGCTTAAGGTAGAACCGCATTTTTCACATTGATCTCCGTAAGCTCCATTGTAGCCACATTTGGGACAAGTGCCCTTGATGTACCTGTCTGCCAGGAAGGATTTTGCTGATTCATCGTAATACTGTTCGGTTTCTTTTGTTTCCAGTTCCCCTGCGTCATTCAGCATCGTGAAAAATTCCTGCGCAGTCTCGTGGTGCAAGGGAGCAGATGTGCGGTGATAAATATCAAATGAGATACCCAGGTCAGCGAAATTCTCCTCAATGATTTTGTGGTATTTGTCGATGATGGCCTGTGAGGTGGTGCCTTCTTTCATCGCCTGAATGGGGATAGCTGTACCGTGTTCATCGCTTCCGCAGATAAATGCAACATCTTTTTGATTAGCGCGGAGGAAACGGACATAGATATCTGCAGGCAGGTAACAGCCAGCCAAGTGACCGATATGTTTCAAGCCATTGGCATAGGGAAGGGCAGCGGTAACCAGGTATCTTTTAGGTGCTTCCATATTGAAAATCATTAATGTATAGGTCTCAAAGGAGGGCAAAAATACGGAATGCTGCCGATGCTCCCGGAAATTACTAGTTTTGGAACATGGCTTTTTCGGAAGAATTAAGGGAATTATTTGCCAATGGACATGAAACCTACCTGCGTAATATATCGGTGGATTGTATCATATTCGGCTTTCATGGCAGGGAGCTGAAGGTATTGCTTCTGGAGGCTAATTATTCCAGTTCCTGGGCACTGCCGGGTGGCTTCATTGCCCGGAATGAAAATATAGACGCGGCTGCTGCCCGGATACTGAAACAACGGACCAATTTATCTGATATATACCTCCGACAGTTTAGCGTTTTTGGTGATGCTAACCGGGCAACCCAGCATCACAACCGAAGTATTTTGAGCAAACATGGCGTTGAGGCTGGTAAGAGCTGGTTATTCGATCGCTTCGTTACCGTTGGTTATTATGCATTGGTAGATTTCAGCCGCGTAGAACCCCAAGTGGATGAATTTTCATCCGATTGTCGCTGGTTCAACGTATACGATCTGCCCGAACTTATGTTGGATCACCGTACCCTGGTTGAACAGGCATTGGCTTACCTAAGGTTGCAACTAAATTATCATCCCATCGGACATAAACTTCTGCCGGACCGTTTCACCATGCCAGAACTCCAGTACCTGTATGAGTCAATTCTTGGACGGAAGCTTGACCGGCGTAATTTCCAGCGGAAGATCCTGAGCGTCGGCATTCTGAAACGCCTGGAGGACAAAAAAAAGGGTGTAGCTCACAAATCCCCTTACTACTACAAATTTGACCTGAAAAAATACCAGAAGGCATTGCAATCCGGTCTTGGTTTCCAGTTGTAAATACTATTTAAGCTGCGGCCAGATAAAATCAATTGTTGCATTACGATTGAGGTCAGCCGAAAGGAAAACCTGCACCGCTTTGCCGTTTATTTTCATAGCTAAGGTTCCCGTGTTGGGAGGGATGGATCCAAGATTGTGAGCGATGAAAATCAGTTTATTCACTTTTTGGTTCCTGTCGGGATAAAGTGTAAAGGTTTTCAGGTCTGCCGTGATGGGAAGTTTTACTGCCACAGGCTGGTTGTTGAAAACCAGGGAAACAGTATCCCCGTCAACCTGGCCATTATCGTACAATTGTACAGTTATACTGTCCTGGGTTACTTCAAACGTTTGCATCGTGTTTTCTATTCTGCCCAGTGCCGCTTTCAGCAGGGAGGCATCCAGGTCGGCTTG
>CBFGLD010000225.1:0-4871 GCA_965649495.1 uncultured Flavihumibacter sp.
GAAAAAGAGGAAAAGGAAAAAGCCGATAAGGAGAAAAAGGATAAAGAGGAAGCGGAAAAGAAGACATCATCCAAAAGCAAAGGAAAAGGTGCTGACGTAGCACCCAAAGATCCGGCCAGTACTGCCTGGTCACCCCTCATCGAAAACCTGGAGAACCGGGTGGCAAGGCTTACCATCAACTCATCATCCATCTCGGATTACGCGGTCAATAATGATGGCAGTAAGATTTACTATCTGGCATCTTTTGAGAAAGGGTTTGACCTTTGGGTAACGGAGCCGCGTACCCGCGAAACCAAGATACTCGCCAAACTGGGTGGTACCCCCAGCGGTATTGAGCTGAGCAAGGACGGCAAAACCATATTTGTTACCAACCGCGGATCGCTGGTTAAGGTGGACGAATCGGGCAAAGTGAGCCCTGTTGCCATTAGTGGCGAAATGGTCCTGAATGCCGAGAAAGAGCGGGAATACATTTACGACCACGCCTGGAGGCAGGTTCAGAAAAAATTCTATGACCCAAAAATCCATGGCATCGACTGGGCCGGGCTGAAAGGGGATTACGAAAAGTTCCTTCCCCATATTTCCAACAACTACGACTACCAGGAATTGCTGAGTGAACTGCTGGGCGAGCTGAATGCTTCCCATACGGGAGGCCGTTACAGTCCGCAGATGCAGAATCCCGATGCCACCGCGGTACTGGGATTGCTGTACGACGAAACCAATATGCATGATGGACTGCGGGTGACTGAAGTAATTGAAGGGGGGCCGCTTGACAGGTCTTCCAGTAAAGTCAAAGCCGGTGTTGTCATTGAGAAGATTGACGGCGAATTGCTGACCAGCAAAAACGACTGGGCGCAGCTGCTCAACCGGAAGGCAGGACAGAATACCTTGCTGAGCCTGTTTGACCCTGCCTCCAATACGCGGTGGGAAGAAAGCGTGAAGCCCATCAGCTTTGGCGACGAAGCAACGCTCATGTACAAACGCTGGATCAAAAAGATGGACGCAATGGTGAACCAGCTCAGTGGTGGCAAAGTAGGGTATGTTCACGTGCAGGGAATGAATGATGGCAGCTTCCGCAACACCCTGGATGCGGTGCTGGGAAAAAACAGTGACAAGGAAGCCCTGATCGTTGACACCCGTTTCAATGGTGGCGGATGGCTGCACGATGACCTGTATAATTTCCTGAGCGGAAAGCAATACCTGACCTTTGCCCCGCAGGGTAACCGCGTAAAGAATGGTGAGCCGTTCAACCGTTGGAATAAACCCAGTTGCGTGTTGATGAGCGAAAGCAATTACAGTGACGCCTTTATCTTCCCCTACGTGTACAAGCAGCAGGGTGTGGGCAAACTCATCGGCATGCCGGTTCCGGGAACCGGTACCGCTGTTTGGTGGGAGCAGCAGATCGATCCCACCATCGTATTTGGCATCCCGATGGTAGCCACCATCGGAAAAGAAGACCGCCCTACCGAAAACCTGCAACTGGAACCGGATATCCGCGTTCCCCTGCCTTATGAGGATTTCCTCAACGGAAAGGACAGCCAGATAGAAGCAGCGGTCAAGGAAATGCTGAAGACCATCGAAGAGAATAAAGGGAAAAAAGGGTTTTAACTACCCTGTACCGCTACAACGCTATACCCGGGGACCTCTCCCCGGGTATTTTTATGATTATATTTATACTACTTACCAACCGGGGTCGTTAGTTTTAGCATTGAAATCACCGCTCATGAAGCCATCGCATTTTTTCCTGCCCAGCCTTTTCCTGTCCAGCTTTTTCCTGCTGCTGGCAACTGTTACCCGGGCCCAACAGATCACCGGCGTCTGGCGCGGAAAGATCAACGGCAGCAATACCGAGATCAAGATCGTGAAAAGCGGCGATAACCTGGTGGGGGTTGCCTATTATTATCATAACCGCAACGCGTTCAAACGATACAGCATTAAAGGACATTTTGATGCCAATACCAATTCGGTCATCTGGTGGGATGAAATGCTGCTGGAAGAAAAAGGGAAAAAAGGACTTTTACAGATCAGTGCCGACCCCGCAGCACAGTTGATGGTGGCAGATTTCAACTGTCCCGGTGGCGAGGAAATGTACCTGGACGGGGAGAGTTCCAACCGCGACAATAACACCATCCGCAACGGCACGGTGCAGCTCGAAAAAAGAAAGCGACCTCTCTTCAACGACGAGTGGGATTTTATCATCGACAATTACCTGGTGGGCGCCAATAACCCGGAACTGATCGACAGCATCAGTTCGATGGGCATCACGGCCCGGATACCCGAAGAGCCGGCATTGGACGCCTCCCCGGTAGCCGGCACCAATACCACGAAACCGGTTGGTGCTCCTGTAGTGGTGGCACCCAAGCCTGCGGATCCCGCTAAGGTGGAAACTCCCCCCGTTACGGTGAAAGCGGAACCGGAAAAACCGGCTGACACTCCAGCGGTTGCAGTTACAGCACCACCGGTCACAGGACCACCGGTTGCAGCACCACCGGTTGCAGCCCCGCCCTCCGCCAATGAGACGAAGTTCAGTGGGCGCAAAAACGTATTACAGACTGTAATTCCCATCACAGCCGCAACCATAGAGATGCGGTTCTACGACAATGCCCAGGTAGATGGCGACTCCATCGCGCTGTTCCTGAACGGCAAAATGATCTTCCAGCATATCCGGCTCACCGACCAGCCCTATACCATCAAACTCAATGCGTCTGAGTTGGGAGAAGATAATGAACTGGTGATGGTGGCCGAAAATTTGGGAAGTATCCCACCCAATACTTCCCTGATGGTGGCCATCGTTGGAGACAAACGCTATGAGGCACGCCTCTTTGCCAACGAAGAAAGCAGCGCGCTGGTAAGGATCATGCGGCAAAGGAAGGAAGAATGACCTTCCTTCACTTCCTGATTTCAAACACCCGGTTGAACGGTCCTTCCGTTGCCCTGCGGAAACGGGTGAACCCTGCCTTGCGGGCCACTGCTTCCAGTGCGCTGTCACTGGCAACCGTACCCAAAACATAACCGCCGGATGCCATGGCATTGGGGGAACAACATAAAACGGAGGCACCGGAATACACTCTTCCCACCGGGTTGAAATTATCCTGCGTGCGCATACCGGCCATCGGCTCGATCACCATCAGCGTACCATCATCATCCAGGCACTCATAAGCATGCTGCAGCGCACCCACGGGATCCCCCATGTCGTGCAGGCAGTCGAAATAACAGGCAAGATCATACGAACGGGCGGGGAACTCCTGCGCCGAAGCCACTTCAAACCGAACATTGTTCAGCCCTTCCAGGGCCGCATATGCCTTTGCCTTCTCAATAGAAGGGGCATGGTTGTCGTAGCCGGTGAATACGGAATTGGGGAAAGCCCGGGCCATGATCATGGTGGATGCCCCGTGGCCACAGCCAATATCGGCCACCACGGCGCCTTTCTGTAATTTCTCGAGCACCCCGTCCAGTGCCGGGATCCAGTCGTTTACCAGGTTGCCCACATAACTGGGTCGGAAAAAACGTTCGGTGCCTTCAAAGAGATCGTGGTGGTGTTCGCCCCAGAGCATGCCTTCGCCCGATACAAAAATGCTGGTGATGCGCTCTTCCGCTTTTTGTAAGGAACTGACCACCTGGAAGCCGCCCGCCACATAAAAGGGGCTGGATTCATCCGTAAGGGCAACTGCATGTTCATCGGGAAGGAAATAGTTTCCGGTTTCAGGGTCGTGCTCCAGGTAACCACCAGCTGCCTGGTTGATCAGCCACTCCCTGACATAACGCTCCGTGGTACCGGTTTTGGAAGCAAGGGTCTCAGAATTCATGGGGCCTTCAAAGGCCATGGCCCGATAAAGGCCAAGCTTGTCGCCGATATAACTCAGCGTGGTGCTGAAGGAAGCACCAAAATCGGACACAACTTTTTCTAAAAACTTCTCCATTTTGTGCTGGTCCAGCACAGGAGAAGTTGAAGCACTGCGTTTAACTTCAGCTGTTTCCATACTCATGAATTTTTAAAAGAACTGCTTTAAAGATACGAAATAAAAAGCCGGCAGGAACGCTTCCCTGCCGGCTTTTACGATTGGTGGAGTTTCTACACTACAACATTAATCATTTTATTTTTTACGTAGATCACCTTTTTGGCGGGCTTACCTTCCAGCCACTTGATCACCGTATCATCGGCCAGCACCAGGCTTTCCACCTGCTGCTGGTCGGCATCCAGCGCAATGGTGATCTCGGTTCGGGTCTTACCATTGATGGCAACGGGATAGGCCTTGGCACTCTCTTTCACATACTGTTCTTCAAATTTCGGGAACGCCGCATCCAGGATGCTGCCTTCGTTGCCCAGCTGCTGCCACAGCTCCTCGCAGACATGCGGTGCATAAGGAGTAAGCAGGATCAGCACTTGTTCCAGGATCGCTTTCTTCCGGCACTTCAGGTCATGCAGTTCATTCACGCAGATCATGAAGGTGCTGACACCCGTGTTAAAAGAAAACCGCTCGGTATCCTCTTCAATTTTCCGGATGGTCTTGTGCAAAATTTTCAGCTCCGCGGCGGTGGGGGTTTCCTGGGTTACCAGCCATCCTTTCTCTTCGTCGGCAAACAGGCGCCATAATTTTTTGAGGAAGCGATGCACGCCCTCAATCCCCTTGGTATCCCAGGGTTTGCTGACCTCTACTGGGCCGAGGAACATTTCGTACATGCGGAAAGTGTCGGCGCCAAATTTCTCCACGATATGGTCGGGGTTCACGGTATTGAACTTGGACTTAGACATTTTCTCCACCTCGCTGCCGCAGAGGTACTTACCATCTTCCAGGATAAAATCGGCCGCGCTGCAATCCGGCCTCCAGGAGCGGAAGGCTTCGATGTCAAGCTCATAACCATCCACTATGTTC
>CBFGLD010000226.1:0-4857 GCA_965649495.1 uncultured Flavihumibacter sp.
ATGGCTTTGGCGAGGGTCCAGTCGGCCGATTTCACGGCAAAGGGCTCCTTGTCTTTTCCCAGGTCGGTCCGCTTATGGTGCAAAACGCCGTCCTTATCAAAGAGTATGAAGTTTTCGTGCCGGGCGCCCAGGGATACGTAGAGCTTCACGCAGGCCATGGCAGCAGCTCCTGCACCGTTCACCACAAAGCGGACCTTATCGATCTTTTTCTTTTGCAGTTCCAGGGCATTCAGCAGGGCGGCAGAGCTGATGATGGCCGTGCCATGCTGGTCGTCGTGCATGACGGGAATATTCAGCTGGTCTCTCAATTGTTGCTCGATGTAAAAGCATTCCGGGGCTTTGATGTCTTCCAGGTTAATGCCCCCGAAAGTGGGTTCCAGTGCTTTTACGATCTGCACAAATTTTTCGGGGTCCTTTTCATTTATTTCTATGTCAAAAACGTCGATATCGGCAAATATTTTGAACAATACGCCCTTGCCTTCCATCACCGGTTTGCTGGCTTCGGGACCAATATCGCCGAGTCCCAGCACCGCGGTGCCGTTGGTGATCACGGCTACCAGGTTGCCTTTGGCAGTATATTTATAAATATTGTCGCGGTTGGCGGCAATTTCTTTACAGGGTTCTGCAACACCCGGGCTATAGGCAAGGGAGAGGTCTCGTTGGGTCTTTGCAGCTTTGGTAGGGATCACTTCAATTTTTCCGGGCTTTCCCTGGCTATGGTATTCCAGGGCCTGTGATCTCCTGATTTCTTTACTCATACAGACTATTTAACGGGCAGGATGGTTTAAGTGGTGCAAAATACGAAAATGCTCAGGAAGGGCTCAGGATGGATAGCTGGCAGTTGCCCCCAGCCAGGCCTTCAGGGCCATTCCGGTTTTGATGGCGTCTTCATCAATATTAAAGGTAGGGGTATGCACTCCGGAAGTGATACCTTTTTCCTGATTCATCACCCCCAGCCGGAAAAAGCATCCCGGGACCTGCTGGGAATAATACCCGAAATCTTCGGCTCCCATCCGAATCTCGGTTTCTTCCACGCGTGCTTCCCCCAGCAGGGCAGTGGCTTGTTCCACCGCCACCACGTGCAGTTTTTCATTATTGTGGACCGTGGGATACCCAATATCGATATGCAGGTCAACCTCTGCGCCCATACTCCGGGCAATCCCTTCCACGATTTCGCGGATATGAACATGCGCCTGGTGGCGCCACGCTTCATTCATCGCCCTGAAGGTGCCCATTAATTTTACTTCACTGGGAATCACGTTGGTGGTATGGCCACCCTGGAAAGAGGTAATGGATAAGACAGAGGGTTGCAGGGGGTCACGGTTACGGCTGATAACCTGCTGCAGCGCGGTAACGATATGGGATGCCGTTAATATGGTATCGGCAGTGGTATGCGGACTGGCGGCGTGTCCTCCCTTAGCCCTGACCGTTATATAGAGCTCGTCTGCGCTGGCCATAACCATTCCGGACCGGAAACTGACCTGGCCGGTATTGAGCTGGGGGTGTACGTGTAACCCGAAAATGGCCTGTGGACGTGGGTTTTCGAGTACACCGTCTTTAATCATCAGGCTGGCACCGCCGGGGTTCTTTTCTTCTCCGGGCTGGAAGACCAGTTTAACCGTACCCTCCCATTCGTCTTTCAGTTCGTTAAGGATTTTCGCCGCCCCCAACAGGCAGGTGGTGTGAACATCATGCCCGCAGGCATGCATGATGCCCGGGCGGGTGGATTTATAGGGTACATTATTCGCTTCCTGAATGGGCAGGGCGTCCATATCGGCGCGCAAAGCAACCATGCGGCTTTCGGGGTTCCGGCCTTTTATAATGCCGGTAACGCCGGTGGTTGCCATAATGGTATAGGGGATGCCCAGGGCATCGAGGTGTTGCCGGATAAAAGCGCTGGTTTCAAATTCCTGGTAACTAAGTTCCGGGTGAGCGTGCAGGTAATGCCTTACCCGGATAAATTCTTCCGAATAGTCCACAGCTTTTTGCTGGATCTTTTCTTTCAATGACATGGGGCAAAGATAATGCTGTGCCTTTCAGCTAGTACAACCGGGCGGTATTCTCTTGCGAACCGGTTGCTTATAACAGTTCTGCGCTCTTGTCGGGATTCACTTCGATGAGATCGTTAACGATGTACACGTTTTTTTTGAACTCGCGCGATAATTGACGCTGGTAGTCCTCGGCTTCCTCGCGGGTTTCAAAATTACCCACCCGCAGCCTGAAATAAGGACTTTGGTACAGCAGGTAGGCTTTCAGTTCGGGGTAAAGCCGGTAAACCGTGGTTTTGGCTTCAATGGCCGCATTTCGGTCGGTAGTATTGATCACCTGGATCCGGAATCCTTTGGCGGTACGCCGTGCGTTCCGGGTAGTATATTCATTGATCTCGGTTTGTTTACGGATGAGTTGATCGATCCGCGCATCTTTGTGGACGGTGATGGTATCCACGGGTGCCTGGGAAAATGCAGGCAGGGTAAAAATGGTCAGTGCCAGCAATATGCTAATGGGTTTCATACAATACGTTTAAATCAAAATCCTCGCCAAACTACTAGTGTAGACGTTAATACCCGGCCAATTGGTGGTCAGGTGACCCGGAAACTATGGCAATACTGGCGCTGCAACCCAGCCGGGAAGCACCCGCATCGATCATGCTTTTAGCCGTGGCGTAGTCGCGTATGCCTCCCGAGGCCTTGATTCGGACACCAGGGGGCAGGAATTGTTTCATCAGGGATACTGCTTCGGTGGTGGCCCCTTTTTCCGCGTAACCGGTGGAGGTTTTCAGGTAGTCAATGCCCAGTGGACCCAGGTATTCACAGCAGGCCCGGATCTCATCCCGGTTAAGGATACCCGATTCAATGATCACCTTAATGATGCGGCCCTTGTTATGGCAAACTTCCCGTAACAGGTTCACTTCCTTTTGCAGGTAGGTCCAGTCCGCCTGTTTCAATGCAATCAGGTTTATGACTATATCAATTTCCTGGGCGCCGTCCACCACGGCCAGTACCGTTTCAGCCACCTTGGCTTCCGTGGCCGAATAACCGAAGGGGAACCCCACTACGGTAGCTACTTTTACCTCGGTAGGCGCTAACAGGGTTGCTGCCCGTTTAACGAAAGGAGGGGGGATGCAAACAGCTGCAAAGCCGTACTGCACTGCTTCGGTGCAACATTTTTCAATCTCGGAAATGGTGGTGGTCGGTTTAAGGATCGTATGGTCTATATAGGCGGCGATATTCATAAATAATAAATGCCGTTGATAAAAATCGGTAATCGAAGTTATACCATTTACTTATATTCGGCGATAGCTAATTAAACTAACAATACTCATGAGAAGGCAAATTTTGTTTTCCGGGGGGCGACGGCTTAGGTCGGTCCTCGGGGGATTGCTCCTTGCATCCATCGTTCAGGCGCAGCCGACATTCCCGGTGAATGGTGTGGCTTCGGAACGTTCCTCCACTTATGCATTCACCAATGCCACCATTGTTGCCAACGAAAAGACCACCCTGAACGGGGCAACCCTGGTGATCCGTGATGGCAGGATCGTAGCGGTGGGTACGAATGTGGCGGTGCCCAAAGAGGCTATGGTAGTGGATTGTAAGGGTAAATACATCTACCCCAGTTTTATTGATATGTACAGCGATTACGGGATGCCGGTGATAGAGCGGCAGCAGCGTTCTTTTAACTGGAATGCCCCTGCCCAGCTCACCTCCAACCAGAAAGGAGCCTATGGCTGGAACCAGGCCATAAAAGCAGACGTGGATGCGGTAAAGCTGTTTGCCGCTGATGAAACAAAGGCCCGCAGTCTCCGGGACGCCGGTTTCGGCACGGTGCTCACCCACCAGAAAGATGGTATTGCGCGTGGGTCGGGGGTGCTGGTGACCCTGGCCAGTGAGAACGAGAATAAGGTGGTGCTGAAAGACAGGGCCACTGCCCATTATTCTTTCAACAAGGGCACTTCCACGCAGTCTTATCCGGGATCGCTGATGGGTACCATCGCCCTGTTGCGGCAGACCTTCCTGGATGCAAAATGGTATACCCGTAATGAGGCGAAAGAGGGGCTGAACCTGAGCCTGAAAGCCTGGAATGAATTACAGTCGCTGCCCCAGGTGTTTGAAGCCAACGATAAATGGAATGCGCTTCGGGCAGATAAGATCGGGGATGAATTTGGCGTGCAGTATATCATTAAAGCCGGCGGGAACGAATACCAGCGCATCCAGGAGATGGCTGGTTCCAAAGCCGCTTTCATCCTTCCGCTGAATTTTCCGCAAGCCATGGATGTGGACGATGCCAATGACGCCCGGTTTGTGTCGCTTTCCGATATGAAACATTGGGAGCTGGCTCCCACCAATGCGGCTGCTTTTGAGAAAGCGAATATCCCGTTTGCCCTCACCACTGCGGACCTCCGGGATACCAAACAGTTCCTGTCGGCCCTGCGCAAGGCCATCGAATACGGGCTTTCCGAAGCAAAAGCACTGGAAGCCCTGACCACCACGCCCGCCACCTTGTTGGGCGTATACAATGAAGTGGGCAGCATTGACGCGGGAAAGCTGGCCAATTTCATCATCACCTCCGGGCCGGTATTCCAGGAGAAGACCACTATATTCCAGAACTGGATACAGGGCCAGAAATATGTACTCACTGAATCGGGCTGGGAAGCTGCGGCCGGACAATACCGGCTGGCGGTAAGTTCCGATAAAGGCACCGTCAATTACCTGCTGGAAGTAAAATCTAACAGTAATGCGCAGGTGCTTGATAAAGACACCCTTGCTGCCAGGTTCCATTTTGACGGTAAGATGGTGCGGGTGAGCTTCCCCGAGAGCAAGCAGTCTAAAAAGAACATACGCCTGAGCGGAGTTTTGGGAG
>CBFGLD010000227.1:0-4846 GCA_965649495.1 uncultured Flavihumibacter sp.
CCAAAAGAAAAAGTGCGCACCAGGTGGAAAGAATGCCTGGAAAAGGAAGCTGTTATCATCAGCCAAATGCAAGTCAGGGGCGACCGGATACACTGATAGTATGAAGGAAGAAAACACACTATACGAGCGCTTTGAAACGGCCATAAGCCGGGCACACATTCAGCACTTGCTCAAAGCTACCCATATTATTGCCTCCTTACGGGAAAGAACACACTATGCCAATACGCAGGATTCCCAGGTAAATGGAATACTGGCAGCGGAATGGTGCCGCACTATGGAACACACCATCCAATACCTGTCCACCCCGCCCGGTACTGCTACAGACAAGGAAGACGACAGCCTCGTTTGCGCCTTTCACCAACTAATTTTATTGGAAGAACTGGAGCAGGAATTGGGTCGGTGATCATTAACGATCTCCTGCCTGGAAAAAACGTATTTCCTCCTGCAGGTCCAGGAATGGATAATCCTCCTGGAGCTTCAGGGATTTTTCGGCAAAACTTTTCAGGAACATCTGGTGAGCCTGGGTATCAGGCTGGAAAGGCTTGTGTCGCCTGGCATTGACCACCTGCTGCAGTTGATCCATCAACTCCCGGGCTTTGGGAGTTATATAATGTTTGCGGAATGCTTCCAGTACAAATTCCGTTGCCAGGTAGTTAGGATGAGCCAGGTCAATATCGTAATAACGATAATCGCGCAACACATCAATGACCAGTTCATACGCAGGGAAGTAATACAGCCGGTTGAACTTGTCCACAAGGTGGTGCACCGATTCGAGCAGCCTGGCCTTGCTGCGGTTGTTCTCCACCACGCCATCCCGGAGATGACGGACCGGGCTAACGGTAAATATTACCCGAATATCCGGATTGAACCGGAAGAGGCGGTACAGCGCATTATCCAGAGCCGAAATGGTTTCATCGATCGTGCATAAGTGCTTTCTGAACCATTGCGATGGTGCCCGGTGGCAATTGGCTACCGGCCGCTCACTGTCTGCCAGCCGGTAGGAATAGGAGGAGCCCAGCGTGATGACCAGCCATTTTGCCGTACGGAGATGATCATGCGCCCGGGCCTGCGAACCGTTGATAGCGGACAGTACTTTCTCCTTATCCATTCCCGAAAACCTGGAGTGGTGGTTCCAACTCTGCCAGAGCTCATTCAACAGGATCAGATCACTCTCCTGGTACCGCTTGTTTTCTATATAACTGGTGACACTGGTACAAACGCTGACCGGATCAAAGAGGATTCCATGCGGGTTCTGCAGCACGTTGAATTTCAGGTCTTGTAAACGGTTACCGATATGTTCGGTAAAGCAGGAGCCGATCAGGAAAACCGGGTCGGTATAGTCCAGTAATGTATCCGGGCCCTTGATCGAAATATCCGCCATTAATTTCATATCCCTTGCTTAAAAATTGTACCAGCTATCCTGGATGCGGCGCCGAGGGCGGCAGTATCCAGGTTTGTTGTTTCACCCTGCTGTTCCAGGTAGGCTACCAGGTTTTCGGTATCCAGGTTGCCAACGAGGTCATTTCCGGACATGGGGCAGCCCCCCACTCCTTTCATGGCACTGTCAAAACGCCTGCACCCCGCACGATATGCCGCATCCACTTTTTCCAACCAATTATTGGCTGCCGCATGCAGGTGTACACCGATGCGGGTACCGGGCAATTCGCGCAGCAGGAAATGAGTCATCTCATACACCTGTGCCGCTGTTGCCAACCCCACCGTATCAGCCAGGGAGATAACGGAAACCCCTAAAGCAGACAATTGCCGGGCCCATCCAAAAACGATTTCTTCGCTCCAGGGGTCTCCATAAGGATTTCCAAAACCCATGGAAAGGTATACGACCAGTTCCTTGTTGCGTTTGGTGCAGCATTCCATGATGGCCGCTACTGTTTGAAGCGATTGATCGATGGAGCTGTTCGTGTTCCGCTGCTGGAAAGTTTCGGATACAGAAAAAGGAAAGCCGAGGTAACGTATCGAATCATACGATGCTGCATCTTCTGCTCCCCGGGTATTGGCTACAATGGCCAGCAGAGCGGATCTGGTGGCACTCATATCCAGGCCGGCCAGCACCTCGCGGGTGTCGGCCATCTGGGGAATGGCTTTCGGCGATACAAAACTGCCAAAATCAATGGTATGAAAACCCGCGCGGAGCAAAGCATTAATGTACTGTTGTTTCGTTTCCGTGGAAACCGGGTGGGGCCACCCCTGGATGGCATCCCGGGGGCATTCAACAAGTTGGAGTGTTTCAGGCATGTGTAAGCATCATCAGGCCTGTAAAATTGCAGCTTTTCTTTCATTAATCTTATTCCGCATGGCGGTAAAAAACCGACGGCGGTCCTTTTCGCCGGAATCACTGATCAGCGTTGATTTCCGGATGATGTTCATGAAATGCCGGTAGATCCTTTCATTGAAATTTTTATCGCGGGTATGGAGATAATTGTAGACCGAATGAATGAGGAATGTAACCATGGTTTCGTTGAGCCTTACATGAATGGAATTATCACCAAGGATAAATTCATTTATATAGATCCGGTAAGGGATATGCCGGTAATGCACCTTCTGGTCAACGGTGGTTTTATAACCCAGTTCCGCCTGCGCTTCAATAAAATCCACACACTGCTCCATGTCTTCCAGGATGCCGATAATATCATCGTTGGAGGAAAAAACGCCGGCTTCCTTATAATACGAGATCTGGGCAAGGTTACTGGAGATATTTTCCACATTCCATATTTCCGTTGAAGGCAACTGACAATAGGCTTCTGCCAGCTGTTTACCGACTTTCAACAATTCGTCACTCACTTCCCCGAAACTGAATTTCCTGGTTTGCATTCCTTCATCCTGTGCAATGGAACGCTGCCAGAAGTATATCTTAAAAGCAGCCAGGCGTGGAAAATGAAAATGGTGAAACATGGGGATGTCCTTATTGAGGTAGAACATCTCCCTTTTCTCGAAACTGTTCATGTACTGCACCTGTGCCACCACGCTTTTGAAATAACTGACAAAATCAAATCCGTCCTGCCCGATATTACGTCCCGAAAATATCAGGGAATCGGTTTGCAGGTGGAAAAGCTGGTCCAGTGAGATCTTATATTTCAGGCAGATCCGTTGCGTCTCGTCAAAAGAAAGTGGTTTTTCACCCCGGAGACGCCTGTAAGCACTGTCTGTACTGATGTCCAGGAGATCAGCGATCTCCTCCACCAATGATACATGCGCAGGCATTTGAGACTTTAGGTGCTGGAAAAAAGCCACCTGAATGCTACCGTTATCCATGCCTCAGTTTTGTGAATACTACCAATAGCACCATTCACCTTAGTGAATTCCGCAACTTCTCTTAAATATACCTCCTTTTTTTGCAAATATCAATTCGGAAGGGAGGGTACTTTTCCCGTATCCCCGTAATTATTACCACCTGGTTCTGCGCCGGCCGCGAATAGCCGTTTCGGGTAGCTGCAGAAGGCGGTTAGTTTTGGTATGCATACTCACCTTAAACGTTAAATCATGAAAAATGCATTCCTTCCAAACCTGCTGGTATTACTGATACTGGCAGCTGCCAGCCCCCGGCTGAACGCTCAGGCGATCCAGGGAAAGGTGTTCAACAAAGAAACCGGGGAAGCACTCTATAATGTTTCCGTCCTGGTCAGCGGCACCGCTACCGGAACCGTTACCAATAACCGGGGTGAATTCCGGTTGCCGGTAAAGTCACTACCGGTAACCATTAAACTAAGCTCCGTTGGATACGACCATATTACCACTTCCCTGGAAGACACCGTTCCTGTTCGGTTGGAAATGTCACCCCTGCACGCCATGGGTGATGAGATCATCGTTTCCGCTGAACGCCGTCCCACCCGCCTCCTCGAATCCCCTGTATCCATCGAAAGATATGGCGCGGCCCAGATCCTGCAATCACCCGCCACCTCCTATTACGACATCGCCGCATTTCAGAAAGGGGTAGACATCACCACCTCCAGCATCACCTTTAAAACCATCAGCACCCGAGGATTCAATTACAGCGGTAGCCCCAGGGTTAACCAGATCGTAGATGGAATGGACAACCAGGCGCCCGCCCTGAATTTCTTTATTGGAAGTTTTACCGGACCTACCGACCTGGATGTGGACAACGTAGAGATCCTTCCAGGGGCATCTTCCGCCCTCTATGGTCCGGGAGGCATGAATGGTACCATCCTCATTACCAGCAAGAGCCCGTTCAAACACCAGGGTATCAGTTTCCAGGCCAGGCAGGGTATCATGCACGTGGATAAAAAACAACGGGACCAGGTCTCCCCATTTTCGGATTACAGCTTTCGGATTGCAAAAGCATTCGGCGACAGGTTTGCTTTTAAAATAGGAGGACAATTCATCAAAGCCAAAGACTGGCTGGCAGATGATCTGACCAACTATGAAGGAACAGGAGCTACCGGCAAGGTCAAAGCCGGCGACCGGAATTCAGATCCCAACTACAACGGCGTAAACATTTATGGGGATGAAACCTCGGTGGATATCCGGCCATTCCTGGCAGCACTTAATCCCGGCGGCCCGCTCCCGGAACAGCCGCTGATGGTTTCCCGCACCGGCTTTCACGAAAGGGACCTGATCGATCCGGAAGCTAAGAACATCAGGCTGTCCGGCGCATTACACTACCGCATCACCCCCCGTATTGAAGCTATCTTTTTGGGTAACTGGTCAAAGGGAAATACGGTCTATACCAGCAACAACCGCTATGCATTGAAAGACATCATGATCAGCCAGTACAAACTGGAGCTGAAGCATCGCAACTGGTTTATCCGGAGCTTCACCACCCAGGAAGATGCCGGCGAAGCGTATACGGCTAATATAACCGGGCAGTATC
>CBFGLD010000228.1:0-4841 GCA_965649495.1 uncultured Flavihumibacter sp.
TACGAAAAATGATGGCATGTTAGGAAGTTACTGCTTTGGCCGGAATTATCCACCATCAGTAACCGCACATGACCTTCAGCATGCCACCCATACGATCGCAGCTGCGCCCCCTCATGGGCTCACCACAACTTCAGCTGCTGCCCCGGTACCCGGAACAAACTCGTGTCCAGCTGCCAGCGGTCCTTGTTCAAACCATACCGGTTGCAATACATCTTAAATTGCTTGCGGATCATTTCCGCCGCTTCCCCCTCCCCGCGCATGCGCGTACCAAAGCGGCTGTCGTTGACCTTGCCGCCGTGGCCATCTTCGATGCTGTGCCATACTTTGTCGGCCCGGTCCGGAAAGGTCTTGTACAGCCAGTCGTGAAAGATCAGTTTCACTGCACCGTTCAGGCGAACGAAGGTATACCCGGCATAAGAGGCCCCGGCAGCGGCAGCGGCTTCCAGGATGGCGGGCATCTCGTGGTCGTTCAGTCCGGGGATCATGGGCCCCAGCATCACCCCCGTGTGTACCCCGGCAGCACTTAACTCCCGGATCACGCGCAAGCGCTGTGCCGCCGTGGTGGTACGCGGCTCCATCGACCGGCGCAGCGGCTCCTCCAGGCTGGTGATGGAAACCAGCACCGAAGCCAGCTTCCGCGCGCCCATAGCCCCCAGGATATCCTTATCCCGCAAAACCCCGGCATTCTTGGTGATGATGCCTACGGGTTGCTGGAATTCATTACAAACCTCCAGCAGCCGCCGCGTGATCCGGTAATGCCGCTCCGCCGGTTGGTAACAATCCGTATTGCCGCTGATCGATATGGGAACCGGGTCCCAGGACGGCCGTAACAGGAATTTCCGCAACAGTTCGGGGGCGTTTTTCTTGACAATGATATTGGACTCAAAATCCTTTCCGGCACTATAACCCCAATACTCATGCGAATTGCGGGCATAACAATAAATACAGCCGTGCTCACATCCCTGGTAGGGATTCATGCTGTAGAACATGTTCACATCGGGACTGTCCACCTTATTGACAAGCGACTTCCCCTCCTGCTCAATGTAACGGGTGCCAGGCGCCGGGTCTTCCCATTCGTCGATACCTTCCGCATGCTCCCTGCTGGTTGTAAGCTGCTGAAAGCGGTTGGCCGTATTGATCTGTGCCCCCCGGGTCATGCAACCGTTTCTTTTACGGTGGACCAGAGGTCCATCTGTTTAATACCTACCGGCAGGTCGCGCAACTCGAACCGACGGGTGATCTGCCAATGCTTCTCCCCCGCTGCCCGCTTCAGCAGCAGGCAGGCGTCTACCAGGAACTGGGCATTGAAATGACGGTGCGCATATTGCTGCCAGGCTTTTTCGTACACCCCTGGACCCAGGCGTGTTGCCACCAGCAGCTGGTGCTCCTGCGGGTAATAGGGGGAATGGGCGGAATCCGGTCGTAACAGGTGCTGGAGGGAGCGCAACTCCCGGGTGCATTGCTGCAAGGCCGTCTTACTGGTAACGGGTATATAAATACTGTGCGTGGGCAGGGCCCCATAATCTTTCAGGTTAACGGTGAAGGGCCGCCATCCCAGCACCAATTGCTCCAGGGAAGCTTTCACCCGCTGCTCCAGCATCTGCCGCTGCCGAAACTTCACCAGCGGCAGCAGGATGGCCGCGGAAGCAGGTTGTGAATGCGGGAACTGGTCCGCAAACTGCTGCCGCACCCGCCGCACCCGGTCGCGGACCGATTCGGGAATGGCCAGCACCAGCTGGTATTCATAAACCTGGTAGCCCGGCATGGCAGCCAGATTTCCGGTGATGGGGGCAAGATGTCCTGTTGTCATATCGTTTCGTTTAATCGTTATAGTGGGAAAATGGATTTCTTTTCAGTCCCGATGGCAGGAGGCGGAGCCTGCTGACCAGCTGCCGGCCGCCGCCAGGGTCGGTCCGGTACAAGAGCAACTCCTCCACTTCCATTTCGGCCCGGAAACTGCGGCAGGAAAAATCCAGCAGTACCAGCAGTTCGGCTTCGGGCCGGATGCTTTCCAGGAGGGGCAGCCGCGGGTGGCGCACCAGCCGCAGCGGTGGCCCATCACCCTTCCCTGCCGGGCCATACAGGGTTCGCATCAGGACTTCCAACGGGCGGAGGGCGGCCACCAGGGGCTGGAAAGGCTCCGGGTCCTGCACCCTGATATACAGCGGCAGGCCGGGCTTGCTGCCAAAATTGTTGAGCAGTATGCCAAAGCTTTCCTGCTGGCCAATGATACGGTGCAGCCAGCGGAGCAGGGTCGCTTCCATATCCTCACGCGACCAGAATTCCGCCAGCAGCAACTCCCCTTCCGCCGCCCGGAAAGCTGCGTCCCCGTAAGTTTCTCGCGCCCCGGCAACCGCTTCCGCCAGCCGCTCCCGCAATTCGCGCAGCGGCTGCACCACCAGGTGGTAATTTCCCGGTAGATTAATAGGATGATCCCCGCTCCCCGGTGCCAACCCCGCCGGCCGGACTGGCCCGGCCACTGCCCCTGCTCCAAAAAGATTTTCCATAAAATAAAATTTAGCCAACCAATTTATTTAGCATAAATTTACTAAAGATTTTAGTATTTCAAAATAAACCTCAAAACTTTTTATATGGACTTTGACACTGTTTACGGCGCCGCACTGGAGGGCACCAAGGATTTCCGGCAGCAGCAGGTGCGTACCGCCAACGCCACGGGCTTCGGGGCCGGGGCCGACGATTATGCCGAGCGCGGCATTGACCTCAACGAGCAGCTGGTGCGCAACCGACCGGCTACCTTTTTCCTGCGTGTACGCGGCGATGCCATGTCCGGTGCGGGTATCCACGATGGTGACCTGGTCATCGTGGACCGATCGGTCAGGGCACAAAGCGGTCGCGTGGTGATCGCCACCCTCAACGGCGAAATGCTGATCCGCCGTTTTGAAAAGACCTTTAACCGCATGCGGCTGGTCCCGGAAACCAACCGGCTGGCACCGATCGACATTGACCCCGGCTGCGAAGAATTTGGGATCTGGGGCGTAGTCACCTATGTTATTCATGCGGTATAAGGAAGACAAAATGTTTTTTAACCCTTCCTAAAAACCACAAAGGATGCTGGCGATATTGGATTGTAACTCTTTTTAGTGTTGCTGTGAACGGCTGTTCCGTCCCGACCTGGAAAAGGTTCCCGTAGTGGTGCTGAGCAACAACGATGGCTGCGTGATCGCGCGCAGTGATGAGGCTAAGACCCTGGGCAGCCCCATGGGGGCTCCTTTTTTCCAGTTCCGGGACAAGATCCGGGAGGCAGGGGTAGCGGTCTTCTCGTCGAATTACAACCTGTACGGCGATCTGAGCATGCGGGTGATGGACACCCTGCGCTTCCTGCTGGGTCCGGATAAGGTGGAGGTCTATTCGGTGGACGAAGCCTTCCTGCACCTGGGAGGGGAACTGTCCGATGGCGACCTGCTGGCACAGGCCCGCAGCATCCGGCAAACAGTGGAGGAATGGACGGGCATCAAGGTTTCGGTGGGAGTGGCACCCACCAAAGTGCTTTGCAAGGTGGCCAACCGCCTCGCAAAAAAAGACAAGGAAGGCAGCGGCTGCGTGATGGTCCTCAACGATCCCGCTGCCTTGCGGCGGGCGCTGGAAGCCACCGAAGTGGGGGATATCTGGGGGGTGGGTTACCGTTATGCCGAAAAACTGCGCCAGCTGGGTATCACCAACGCCTGGCAGCTCAGCCGGATGCCCGAATCCTGGGCCGCAAAACAGTTGGGAGGCGTGGTGGGACAAAGGCTGCTCCGCGAGCTCAACGGCCACCCCTGCCTGGAGCTGAAAGACCCGCTGGAAAAGAAAAAAATGATCGGCACCTCCCGGATGTTTGGGAAAGCAGTAACGGAACCGCATCCTATCAGGGAGGCGGTAGCCACCTATACGGCACGGGCAGCCGAAAAGTTGCGACGGCAGCAGGCGGCCGCCTCCTGGGTAGAAGTGTACCTGGTGGCGGCATCGGGGGAAAGATTTTCGTACCACCCGCGTAAGTTTACCACCACGGCCCACCTGGAAACGCCCACCTGCCTGACCAATGAGCTGATCGTTTACACGCTGCGGCTGGCGGAAGGACTCTACCGGGAGGGGGAGCGCTACCTCAAGGCGGGGGTGGTCTTTGGGGGACTGGTGCCGGCCGCCAGCCTGCAATTCAACCTTTTTAGCCGTTCCGACGCCGGTAGGCAGGGCAGGAACGGAAAACTGATGGAAGCCCTGGACAATATCAATTTCAGCCAGCGGAACGACATGGTGAAGTTTGCCGCTACGGGCATCCGGCGGCCGTGGAAGATGAAACAGGAAAAAATGAGTCGCCGTTTTACGACGCGGTGGGAAGAGATGGGGGAAGTGCGCTGACCACCATCAAAACGGGTGGCAGGGCCGCCACTCAGAACAGGCTGCCCTGGGAAGGCAATCCCTCCTGGCGCACCGGGGCAGGCACCGGGATGCCGGTGGCCTCCTGCAGGGTGTTGGCGGCAAAACGGGCAAAATCCGGCACCACCCGGTCGTCGCCCATATGCAGGAAGAAAACAGCTTCTTCCAGGCCGGCATCGAACCAGTTGGCCAGCCGCTGAGCCCAGGCTTCCAGTCGCGGGTAGTCCGTAGGGTGTTGCTGGTTGGCTACAAAACGCACCATCGTGCGGGCCACGGGAAGCTGCAGGTGGCAGACATCGCGCCGCCCCGCCACATCGGTAATAACGGCTCCCACCCCCAGGGTGCGGAGGGTGGCAAAAAAGTTTTCGGTTAGTGCCGGCCGTTTGAACCAATCGGGATGGCGCAGCTCTACCATCCATTGCAACGGGGAGTGCTGCCAGGCAACCTGCTGGGGAAGGGTGGAAAGG
>CBFGLD010000229.1:0-4831 GCA_965649495.1 uncultured Flavihumibacter sp.
TTAACTGATACTGATGCGAGGCTCAAATTAACACGGTGAAGGTAAGTCATTATTCAATACAAAAAGCTAAGAACATCATAAAGAAAAAAAATAAATCAAATTATTTTTCTTAGCCATTTTCCTGATTTATCCAGGAAAATTATTGGGAACAGTTTTTCAAAAGGAAATTTGATAAAATGATGAGAGAAGTTAATGCTGAAGTAAATAAAAAAGAGCAACAAATATATGTTGCTCTTAGGTAGTGGAAGCACACGGATTCGAACCGCGGACCCTCTGCTTGTAAGGCAGATGCTCTGAACCAGCTGAGCTATGCTCCCAATAGTTAGTAAAACTGCGAAAGAACTTACCCCTTTTTCATTTCGGGATTGCAAAGATAAGGGCTAATTTTTCACAACAAAATTTTTTCAGCAAAACTTAGACAGCTTACAGCTTCCAATCCACTACCGCATTCACCCATTCTTCCCGGTAAGGTGTTGCTACGCGGATGTAATTATCCGTATACCCTTCCATCATTCCATTTTTTGCGTGCCCCTCAAACAATACCCTGCGTGTTTGTCCCTCAAATTGCTGCTGGAAGAATTGCTGTTTCATATAACTGAGGTTCCGCAGGCTTTTATTCCTCTCATGCCGCTGGTTCATGGGCACCACCGGCTCAATGTCAAGGGCCACGGTATTATTGCGCTCCGAATAGGTGAACACATGCAGGTAACTGACGTCCAACGAATGCAAAAAATCAAATGTTTCGCGGAAATACTCTTCCGTTTCACCAGGAAAACCTACAATTACATCCACCCCTATGGAAGCGTGTGGCATCAGCTTTTTTATCAGCGCCACCCGCTCTGCATATAGTTCCCGTTTGTAACGCCTTCGCATAAGTGAAAGTATTCGGTTACTCCCGCTTTGAAGGGGTATATGAAAATGCGGCATGAAGCTCCTGCTGTTGGCAACAAATGCGATGATATCATTGGTGAGCAGGTTAGGCTCTATGGATGAGATCCGGTAACGCTGGATCCCGTCAATGGCGTCCAGTTCTTTTACCAGGTCAAAAAAACTTTCCTCGTGGCGCTTATTTCCATCGGCGCCTTTACCAAAATCGCCCAGGTTTACCCCGGTAAGTACGATCTCTTTAACGCCCCCGGCTGCCAGCTGCCGGGCATTGTGCAACACATTCTCAATACTGTCGCTCCGGCTTTTACCCCTTGCCATCGGTATGGTACAAAAAGAACAACTATAGTCGCAGCCGTCCTGCACTTTCAAAAAAGTCCGGGTACGGTCATTAACCGACCAGGAACTATTGAAACCACTGACCTCTTCTATATCACAACTACAGATTTTGGTGCTGTCACCCTTGGTCAAACTGGAAAGATGGCTGGCAATATTGAATTTCTCTGCAGCCCCCAACACCAGGTCCACACCCGGAATGGCAGCTATCTCTTGAGGTTTGAGCTGGGCGTAACAACCCGTGATAACCACCATGCTTTCAGGGGAGCGTCGCTGTATGCGGCGAACAATCTGCCGGCATTCCTTATCTGCATTGTCCGTAACCGAACAGGTATTGATCACATAGACGTCCGCCTGGTCGTCAAACTCTTTTTTTTCAAACCCCTCTTTTTCCATCATCCTGCTGATGGCCGAGGTTTCTGAAAAATTCAGTTTACAACCCAGTGTATGAAAGGCTACTGTTCTTTTTTCGGACATAGGGCCGCAAAGATACGTAGTTTTGGACCTATGCGCATTCAGAAGGTACTTCCTGCCACCGTGATCATAATCATTGGTATTATCCTGCTTTTTTTTAACCTCCGTGACGTAGTAAACGTTGATAACGAATCTTTTACAAGGAGCCCGGAAGAACTGCAGTATACCCGGCATGCCCGTTGCCGGATGGACTGCCGCCAGATCACCGAAGCCGAGGTGAGGGATATCCTTGCGAATGGAAGTATCAATACCCGCAAGTCTGACCCGGCAGATAAACCTTGTCCCACCTGGGCACTGGAGGGGTATACCCGGCAAGACGGGCAACATGTTCGTATCGTATTTGCCCAGTGCTCCGGGGTTACCCGGGTCGTTACCTGCATCGACCTGGATCGTGAATTCAACTGTAATTGTAACTGATGGCCATCCCTACCTTCCAGAATACCTTCCGCGTCGTATTCAGCCTCTACGGTCACCTCATGTTTGTCTTATTACTGATATTGCTGGTACCTGCATTTTTTGTAGCGTCCCTGTTTGGCCGTATCCGGGGAGGGAACCTGATCTATAGGCTTTGCAGCTGGTGGGCCGATGCCTGGTTATTCCTCATAGGTATCCGGGTTCCCGTGATACACGAGAAAAAGCCCTCCGAAGAAAGGCCTTGCATATTTGTGGCCAACCACATTTCTTACCTCGATATTCCCATGATAGTAAAAGTGCTCCGGGAACCCATCCGTGTGTTGGGCAAGCAGGAGATGGCCCGTATACCGGTATTTGGTTTCGTATACCGGAACGCGGTAGTAATGGTTAACCGGAAAGATGCCGCACAACGCGCCCGCTCGGTAGGTATCCTGAAAAAAATACTGCTGCAGGGAATTTCCATTGTCATCTTTCCGGAAGGCACTTTCAATGAAACGGGGCAGCCACTGAAGTCCTTTTATGATGGAGCCTTCCGGATAGCGCTGGAAACACAAACGCCTATCCAGCCGCTTATTTTTCCGGATACGGTAAAAAGAATGCATTATCACTCGGTGTTTTCACTGAATCCGGGAACCTGCCGCGCTGTATATTTACCCATGGTTCCCGTAACCGGCTTAACCATCCAGGATCTGCCATTGTTGAAACAGCAAGTCTTTGATGCGATGGCCCACGCATTGAAAACCTACAAATGAGAACAAGTACGTGCCGGAAATAAACCATATTGATTTTTCAGGGCCGGAAGTAGAAAAATGGTTCGTGGAGGTGTTGATCCCGCTGGCACTTCCGCGCAATTATACCTGGGCTGTTCCTCCGGTGCTGCTGGGCTCGGTAAAACCCGGAGTAAGGGTAGAAGTGATCTTTGGAAAGAATAAAAAATATGCGGGCATCGTCAAGCGCCTGCACCAGGACAAGCCCGCAGCTTTTGAGCCAAAAGAGATCCTGAATGTATTGGATGAAGAGCCCATTGTATTTCCGCAACAACTGGCACTATGGGAATGGCTGGCCCATTATTATCTCTGCAGCGAAGGAGAAGTGATGCAAGCCGCACTGCCCACCCATTTTAAGCTGAGCAGTGAAACGGTACTGCTGTTTAACGAAGAAGCCGGTGAAGATTTTTCGCAACTGGATGACGAAGAATTCCTGGTGGCCGAAGCCTTGTCCATCCGAAAAGAACTGAAGCTGTTGGAAGTCCAACAACTGCTGGATGCCACCCATGTTTACCCCGTGATCAAACGACTGCTCGAAAAAAACTACTGCCTGGTTTGGGAGGAACTGAAGGAGACTTACAAAGAAAAGAAAGAAACCTTCATTCAGCTGCAACCGGCTTACCAGGCCGAAGATGCACTGGCGGACTTGATGAACCAGTGGTCCAGGGCACCTAAACAACTGGAATTACTGCTGGCATACCTGCACCTTCAGAAAACAGAAGGCGAAGTAACTCAAACCGCCTTACTGAAAAAGTCAGGCGCTTCGGCAGCGCACTTAAAAGGATTAGTAGACAAAGGAATACTTTACCCTGAAAAGAGAGCCGTTGACCGGTTACGTCACCTGCCAAAGGAGATCCGGATCGATTTTACCTTAACAGCCGGGCAAGAACAAGCGCTGCTGGAGATCGACAGGGTTTTTGAAGAAAAGCAGGTTTGCCTGTTGCATGGGATTACCTCCAGTGGTAAAACCCAGGTGTATATCCGGTTGATAGAAAAGGTCCTCAAAACCGGGAAACAGGTCTTGTATATGCTGCCGGAAATAGCTCTGACGGCACAGGTCATACGAAGATTACAACTGCACTTCGGCGGCTATATCGTGATCTACCATTCCAAATTCAATCCTAATGAAAGAATTGAATTGTGGAACAAGGTCAGGACAGGCGAAGCGCGTATCGTACTGGGAGCCCGCAGCAGCCTGTTTCTTCCCTTTCACGACCTCGGACTGGTGATCTGTGACGAAGAGCATGATCCCTCCTATAAACAGCAGGATCCAGCCCCCCGCTACAATGCCAGAGACGCTTCGGTTTACCTTGCCCAGCTCTTTGGTGCAAGGGTATTGCTGGGAAGTGCCACGCCATCACTGGAATCCTACTACAATGCGCTCCAGGGCAAGTATGGGCTGGCAGAGCTGCACCAAAGATTTGGCGATATCGCCCTGCCGGAAATAGAATTGATCGATACCCGAAATATCAAAACCCCGGATAAAAGCAAAGTGATCATTTCACCTCCATTAGAGGAGGCGATCCAAACTGCGCTGGCAGCCAACAAACAGGTGATCCTTTTTCAGAACCGGCGGGGCTATTCACCTTACCAGGTATGCCAAAGCTGCGGATGGATCCCGCATTGCCAACAATGCGACGTATCCCTGACCTACCATAAAGTGCAGCACAAACTGGTCTGTCATTATTGCGGTACGGTTTATCCGACCGTCAGCACCTGCGAGGCCTGTGGCAACCATCATTTTACGCAACAGAATTTTGGTACGGAACGGATAGAGGAAACCCTGCAGGAATTATTTCCTAAAGCAAGGATCGCCAGAATGGATATTGATGCGGTTAAGGGGAAACATGCCCATGATGCGCTGATCCAGTTGTTTGAACAACACCGGATCGATATCCTGGTTGGAACCCAGATGGTGGTGAAAGGACTGGATTTTGAACACGTTTCCCTGGTAG
>CBFGLD010000230.1:0-4826 GCA_965649495.1 uncultured Flavihumibacter sp.
GATCAGTGGAAGCGGCAACATCATTTTCAAGGGTGACCCTCCTGTTTTCAGCCAGATCATCAGCGGTTCCGGTAAAGTGATCCGCCAATAAAAAAAGGCCCGCTTCCGGTATCAGAAGCGGCCCTGTATAGTTGGTAAGGTGCTGTTTCAGGATTCCTGAACAAAGCCTTTCTTAACGGCATACATTACCAGTCCGGCCATGGATTTAGCGCCGGTTTTGGTTTTGAGTTTATCCCGGATAGCTTCTACGGTCCTGGGACTGATATCAACGATATCGGCGATTTCCTTGGTGGTCTTTTCTTCACACATGAGTTTTAAGATGCGGATCTCTTTATCACTCAGTTGTGCATCGATCAATCCTTCGGGCTCATTTTTGCGGGTACGCAGTCCCGTTAGCAAGGCTTTATTGGTGAGTTCATTGAAGAAGAACTCCTGTTCGTAACAGGTCTTGATAGCCTGGTAGATGGTCTCTGAATCCGAATTCTTGGTGAGATAAGAATTAGCGCCAATTTCCATGAGTTTGGAAATCATGGAATGGTCGTTGTGCATGGAAAGAATGATGACTTTCACATAGGGGTTGATCTTTCTTATTTCAGGCAAGGTAGCGATGCCGTCCATGATGGGCATTTGGATATCCAGCAGGATGACGTCGGGCTCTATGTGTTTGAGGAGATTCAGCAGGTGCATCCCGTTATCGGCTTCTGCAATCAGCTCCACATCTTTTTTAGAGGAAAGGGCTGTTTTGACACCTGCACGGAACAATGCGTGATCGTCTGCGATGGCAACTTTAATGGGATTGGTGGGGTCTGGTTTTTTCATACGGTGAATTTTACAAAGAGCGGGGGAAAATTCCCCTGTCTCTTTCAGAATGCAAAATGATAAAAATCCGTAACATTCCCTATGGTATTATTACGTAAATATACCGTTTCGGAATATACTAATACCAGGTTAAATGATAATTTTACGAGGATGGCAGCTGTATAACTCCGGGCGGGCAGTTGGTAATTTTACGAGCAGCAGGGGAAAATCCGAAGCAGTTAAATTCAGCAATTCCGCTCTTGCAAGCGTTCGGGCAAGCTGGTATTTTTGTTCCAGAAGTTGATTGACGGATCGCAACCTCAACCATCCAATGTCCAATTACAACCGTCCAGAACTTTTTCAATATTCTATGAAACCAGGGAATCCAATGTCAATCAACTTTCTTTTTTTCCAATATCCCTGACCGGCCGAACCGACCCGGTATCCTGAACTGAACCGACCCGGTATCCTGAACCGACCTGAAGCCAATATCCCCTGAACCGACCAACTATCCAGCATCCTGGAAACCGCGGCCATGAACGAGTGCGAGGAACTACCCTATGACCCTTAAACAAAGTGAAATTACCAGCTTGCTTTGAATGCCACAGGCGAGTAGTAGCGATGGGGGATTGTATATGAAATCAGCAGTTGCCCTTCTAGGTTTACTTATTCCGAAGCGTATTTCAAGGCAGGCTCTTTTTGAAAACCAGTTCCTGCCAGGAACAAAAAAGGCCGTCCGGTATCGGACAGCCTTTTTTTATGGATGAAAAAGTGATTACTGTGCGCTTTCGCCTTCGCCACCTTCCATTTTCTTTTTCAGTTCAGCCAGAACACCCAGGTCGCCAAGGGTTGCTTTTTCGACCTTGCTCTGGATATTTTTAACCGCTTTCTTGGTCTTGTCGGCATCGGCTTTGGCTTCTTTCTTGATCGCCTCACGCTCTTCTGCTTTTACAACTTCCCAAGTGCGGGTATGGCTGAGTACGATGCGTTTTTCATTACGATCGAACTCGATGACCATGAACTGGTTGGTTTCTTCGGCATTCACCTGGCTGCCATCTTCCTTATTCAGGTGACGGTTAGGAGTGAATCCTTCCAGGCCATAAGGCAGCTGAACGATGGCGCCTTTATCGTCCTTGCGGATAACGGTTCCTTCGTGCGTTGTTCCGATGGCGAAAGTGTCCTCCAGGGTGTTCCAGGGATCTTCTTCCAGTTGCTTATGTCCTAACTGAAGTTTGCGATTCTCTTTGTCGATTCCCAGGATCATGATATCGATTCTTTCACCCACCCTGGTATACTCCGAAGGATGGTTGAAACGCTTCAGCCAGCTCAGGTCGCTGATATGGATC
The DNA here is from genome assembly GCA_965649495.1 of uncultured Flavihumibacter sp. Lineage (GTDB taxonomy): Bacteria > Bacteroidota > Bacteroidia > Chitinophagales > Chitinophagaceae > Flavihumibacter. Next base: position 2,145 of record CBFGLD010000230.1, read on the forward strand.
ATACCACCAATACCGGGTTCCAGTTCAACAAACACGCCGTACGGAGTGATGTTTTTCACCAGGCCGCTGTGACGGCTTTCAACCGGGTATTTGTTTTCGATCTCATTCCAGGGATCCGGAGTCATCTGCTTGATGGAGAGGCTCATCTTGCGGGCATCTTTATCCAGGGTTACGATCTTAGCTTCGTACTCGTCGCCCAACTTAAAGAATTCTTTCGCGTTGATGGGGGTATTGGCCCAGGTAATTTCGCTTACATGCACCAGTCCTTCCACTCCCGGCATGATTTCCAGGAATGCGCCGTAGTCTTCAATGTTAACTACCTTACCTTTTACTACATTGCCTTCTGCAACGTTTTCAGCCAGTACATCCCAGGGGTGCGGCGTCAGTTGCTTCAGACCAAGGCTGATACGCTTTTTGTCGTCGTCGAAATCCAGCACAACCACGTTCAGTTTCTGGTCCAGCTTCAACACCTCTGAAGGATGGTTGATACGGCCCCAGCTGATATCCGTGATATAGAGCAGACCATCCAGTCCACCCAGGTCCATAAACGCACCAAAGTCTGTGATGTTCTTGATGGTTCCTTCCAGTACCTGGCCTTTTTCGAGTTTGCCCATGATCTCGGCACGCTGTGCTTCGATATCGCTTTCGATAAGTGCCTTGTGAGATACCACCGCATTCTTGATGGCTTCGTTCACCTTAACCACTTTGAATTCCATGGTCTTGCCAACAAACTGGTCGTAATCGGTAACCGGCTTCACATCGATCTGAGAACCGGGCAGGAAGGTTTCCATTCCGAAAACATCCACGATAAGACCACCTTTCGTTTTGCTGGTAACAGTACCGGTAACGATCTCACCAGTCTTATGTACTTCAACGATCTTCTCCCAGGCACGGGTAATGCGCGCTTGTTTGCGGCTCAGGTGCAGGTGACCCTGGCGGTCTTCTTTCTCCACCACCATCACTTCCACTTCATCACCAATTTTCAATCCCTGGAGATCGCGGAATTCATTGAGAGAGATAAGACCATCGCTCTTGAACCCAATGTTCAATACGACGTCGGTCTTGGTCAGTCCAACTACAGAACCTTTGATCAGTTCACCATCTGTGATGGTAACGAAGGTCTGGTCGTACACCTTGTCGTACTTTGCTTTTTCATCAGCGCTGTAAGAAGAAACATTACGCTTGTCGATGCTCCAATCGAAATCGTCATGGGCAGTGGCAACCGGCGCTTCCTGTGCAACAGGCGCTTCCTGTGCAACAGATGCTTCAGGTGCCTCAGGTGCATTTGTTGTCGCTGTAGTTGCCTCTACGGGTGCAGCGGCAGACTCCTGATCATCAGCGTTTAGTTGTTTTACAAAAAGATTTTGAAACATAACAATTTCCCGATGGTTTTATTCGGGGCTGCAAAGATAGGTAAAATCCGCTTCCGAACTGGATTTCAGGTAGAAAATCTGCCTTATTTTGCTGCATGCGCCTACCTCTCTTCCAGGGCAGCAGTGACGGACCCGGCAGCGATCCAGCCGCTGGTCCACGCATGCTGGAAATTGAACCCGCCGGTAATACCGTCCACATCCAGGATTTCACCGGCAAAGAACAAATTGGGGTGCAACCGGCTCATCATGGTATCCGGGTCCACCTCAGCCAGGTTAATGCCCCCGGCGGTGACAAACTCCTCCTTGAAGGTAGTTTTCCCTTTCACTTCCAACTCCATGGCTGCCAGGTTTTTAACCAACCGGTTCTGTTCTTTTGCGGGCAGGTCACTCCACCTGGTATCTTCCTTAATGCCGGAAATGGTGAGCATATACTCCCAAAAGCGTTGCGGCAGGGCAAAGGGGTTGCGACTGGCCATTTTCTGGGAAGCCTTTTCAAAGCGGTAGGTTTTGAGGTATGCCAGGAGACTGTTTTCGTTCCATTGCGGGATCCAGTTCACCAGCACTTTGAAGTGCCAGGACTGCTCTGCTAACACGCGCGCCCCCCAGGCACTGAGCCGTAATACCGCCGGACCGCTGAGCCCCCAGTGTGTGAGGAGAACAGGACCTCTTTCCTGCAGCCTGGTACCGGCAATCCGAACCTGCGCCTCCTGGATCACGACCCCCATCAGCGAGGTAAGCGAATGCCCGGGTAAATTGAACGTAAACAGCGAAGGTACCGGGTCTGCAATGGTATGTCCGGTTTCACGGATCCATTGGAAGAGCGGACTTTTGGGATATCCGCCACAGGCAATACAACAAAAGTCTGCCTGGAATACCTGTGACGCCGAAGACAGTTCCCATTTTCCCTCCTGAAACCGGATGGAGCGGATCTCCTGGTTCATCCTTATTTCCACCCCGTACCTGTCGGCTTCTTTCAGCAAACATTGAATGATGGTTGTTGAATCATCTGTAACAGGAAACATTCTTCCATCCCCTTCCTTTTTTATTGAAACACCTCTTTCCTCAAACCAGTTTATGGTATCGGGCGGGGCAAAATGGCGGAAGCTCTTGCGGACAAATTTTTCGCCGCGGGGATATCGTTTAGACAGTTCCGTTATATCGAAACAGGCATGTGTCAGGTTACATCGTCCTCCCCCGCTGATCCTTACTTTTGATAATAATTTATTGCTTTTTTCCAGCAGTATAACCCGGAGCCCTTTAGACATCCTGGCAGCATTAACGGCGCAGAAAAACCCCGCTGCCCCGCCGC
>CBFGLD010000231.1:0-4801 GCA_965649495.1 uncultured Flavihumibacter sp.
CCCAGGTTTTTATAGGGAGGAATGTAATCGTCGAACCGTTCTTTTGCCTCCCCGCTGAACATCTTTTCGAGGTCCTGCCACATGGGCATCCAGTCAATACTGCTGCCGTTGCGCAGGCTGGTATTGATGGCATTCAGGATGGGCTCGTTCACGGCACGGGTACCGATCTGCTTGGAAGAAATGATATGTGCATCGGAACTGATGGTCAGTACATCATTCAGGTTATTGTAACCGCCACAGGATCCCAGTATAACGATCCGCGCCGAAGGGGTGATTTGCGCCAGCGAAGACTTCACATGGTAACTATGCCCACGGTGGATAAAGATGGTCGGTTCCAGTCCCTGCTGGTCCAAATAGTCCCTGAGCTTGTCCTGGGCGCGGGCATCCGGATCGTCTTCCCCATAAAGAGGCTTGTTGGCAAAGATCCAGACAGGCCGCCCCCGGGTGCTTTTGATGGTCACGAAATCCGGGTTTTCAGTGATGCTCCAGTCTGCTTTTCCCCGGAACAGGGTCATGAAATTGGCATAGGACATCTGACCGTCCTTATCATCGTCACCATAGAAAAAAACCTGCTGAATGATCCTACCGCTGCTGTCTGCCAGCCGGTTGTAATCCACTGTATAAACCGGTGGAATGCCCAGCGCTTTGGAAAGATCGATATTTGCGGCAGGGTCTGCGCTCTCAAAGAGGGTTCTTAAGATGGTGTACACTTTTTGGCCATTGGGATCACCGTTCTGCTGAACCCGGTCGAAATTCCATTTAGCCTCTTCCAGCATATTGGCGGCCAACACTTTATTCTTTTCAAAGATGGAACTATAGGCATCGGCTACATCCACCGCATCTTCTACATTCAGGATATTGGTGCTGCGCTCCAGCCCGAACATGAAGGATTTCATGAGTACGGTGGCATTCGAATCGGGCATGAGCTTCAGCAGGGTGTCCAGTTCGTTGTAGGCAGCAGCCATCTTGATGAACTTCCTGAAATAATCGAAATTCATCGTCATGAACAAGCTATCGGTGGAAACACCTTTCAGGCGTTGGATGATCCTGCTGAACACGCCGCGGTAACTGGAAGTATAGATCTCGTCTTCCCCCAGCACACAGAGGTAATAAAGTTCGTGGGGGGCAAGCGGTTCCAGGATTTTGAAGCGTACCGCATCAGGAGCACTGTGCAGGCCATTGATTTTGCTGATAAAATACTGCCGGGCCTTGGTGTCCATCCGTTCCACCAGGGCCTTGCGTTCCAGGGGAGTGTCTTTTTCCAGCATGCGGGCAGTATGCTGCATGCGGGTTTTCACCATGAGTTTGTAATAGGCCAGGTCGTTATCCTTGACTTTATCCACGTCATCAAAACTCATTTTGCCGCGGTAGATATCGTCAATAAAGGGAAAGTAAAGTTGTCCGCTCCTGCTGCTGGCCATTTCGGCGATTACTTTCACCACGGGGTCAGGATGAATCCTTATGTAGCGGGCCAGGGCATCGTTTGCTGCGGCGTAATCGTAAACCTTACGCGGGTCACGGCGGGCTTCCGCAGCTATCAGGCTATCTCTTTGGGGGTAGGCGAAATTCTTTTTCAGGAAAGGCATGGTCCGGTCGGGGTACAGCTGCAGGTATTTGACTTCCAGGATCTGCCTGCTGGCAGGAATACCCGGATTTTCGGGATAACTAAAGCAGTCCACCAGCATTTTTCCCACCCAGTAATGTGCCCGGGTCACTACGGGATCAATGCCCTTGCCGGCGCGGTCCAGTTCCATAGCAGCGGTATAAGCATCAACCGATTCTGGTGCCAGCGCAGCAGAAAAAGTACGGGACCGGGTACCCTGCCCGATGTGGCGGGTCATGATCTCGAGCCCTTTCAAATATTTGATCTTGTCGTTATCGCGAATAAGGGTATCCAGTTCGATGAGTTGCTGGAGGTCGTCCACTTTATCGAGCATGGCAAAACGGACCTGGCCGTTGAAGGCTTCATCTTTGGAAACCGGGATATATCCCCTTACATGACTGCCGGGTTGGGTAAACAACTTTTTCTGCTCCCGGTCGATATTCTCATGGAAGATCACCCTGCTCCGGTCAATGGAATAGGGCGGCATTGCGGTCTGGGATTTCGCTACAGGGCCGGTAAGCACCAGTAATAAGGGTAGCAGTTTGTACATAGCCATGGGCCTTCGGTTCAAAATTACGATAATGGACAAAGGCATAACGTTGCGTTAACCTTAAAATTGCCCTTAACAATTTCATAATCGGATAACTACGGGGAGTGCGGGCGCTGCCATTAACTTTGCGTAAACAAATTGTTAATGGATACCAAGGGAAAAAAGATCCTGATCGCCGACGACGAACCCGATATCCTCGAGATCCTACAATACAATCTCCAGGCCGAAGGGTACACGGTGTATACGGCCAAGGATGGTGACGATGCCATCCAGAAAGCCAAACAGCTGCACCCCGACCTGATCATCCTGGATATCATGATGCCCCGCAAGACCGGTACAGAAGTCTGTTCTATCCTGCGCTCCCAGCCTGCCTTCAAGGATACCCTGATCATATTCCTTACAGCTTTGAGTGACGAAAGCTCACAAGTCAAAGGTTTTGACACAGGTGCTGACGATTACGTCAACAAACCCGTGAGTCCCAAACTGTTGATCAGTCGCGTCAACGCCTTGTTCCGTCGACTGGTTAAAAAAGAAGAACCCGCTACTAATGGAGTTTTGCGCATCGAAAACATTGTGATTGATCCGGTGAAATTTGTAGTAGAAGTGGATAATCAGGAAGTGACCCTTGCCAAAAAGGAGTTTGAACTGCTTTACCTGCTGGCCAGCAGGCCTGGCAGAGTTTTTCTGCGTAACGAGATTCTGAACCAGGTATGGGGAAATGATGTAATCGTGGGGGATCGCACCATTGATGTACATATCCGCAAGATCCGCCAAAAGATGGGCCTCGACTGTATCACCACGGTCAAAGGCGTGGGATATAAGTTTGACGTCTAATTTAGCAGCATGTTCAATTTCAAGAATTTATCACCGCGACAGGTTGCCGCTATCCTGGCTTTCTCGATCTCGTTGCTGGTGGGTATTGCCATCTTTGTGTTAACGGGGAAGTGGACCATTGCGGTGGGTTCCTTCGGGGTACTTTTCCTGGTTGCTTACCTGTTGATATTTTATTTCCTGCAGCGGTTTATCTATCGCCGGATCAAACTCATTTATAAGTTTATCTACCAGACAAAAGCCTCCAAGCGCGAAGAATTTTACAATAAATATATCGTTCCACAGAAAAGTATCGATGAAGTCAAGGAGGATGTAGAAAAATGGGCCGAGCAGCGGCAGGGAGAAATTGAGTTGTTACGCCGCAACGAAGCATTCCGGAAAGAGTTCCTGCAGAACCTGGCCCATGAGTTCAAGACCCCGATTTTTGCGATACAGGGTTATGTGGATACTTTATTGGGGGGTGCGATGGAAAACCCCGATGTGAGGAAAAAATTTCTCCAGAACACCTCCCGTAATGTTGACCGGCTGGTAAATCTTATGAACGACCTGGATGAGATCAGTCGCCTCGAAAGCGGGGAACAGGTCTTATACAAACAATATTTTGTGATCCAGGACCTGATCCGGGAAGTGATCGAATCGCTTTCGCTGAACCTGAACACCAAACAGATCGCCGCGTCAATTAAAAAAGGATGTGAAGCACCCATATATGTATTTGCCGATAAAGAAAAAATTCGCCAGGTGCTGATCAACCTGATCGAGAATGGTGCCAAGTACAGCAAACCGGGGGGATCGGTGGTAGCCAGTGTATATAATACAGATGAATTCAAGGTATTAATTGAGATCAGTGACGATGGAATTGGAATTGAGGAAGAGCATTTGCCGCGGATCTTTGAGCGCTTCTACCGGACCGATAAGGCCCGGAGCCGCGACAAGGGAGGTACAGGACTTGGACTGGCCATCTGTAAACACATCATTGAAGCCCATGGCGAATCCATGCATGTAAGAAGTAAACCCGACGTGGGTACCACCATCGGGTTCACTTTATCTTCCACCAGGAAAGAAGATTAATACGGATCCCACCAGCTTACAACCGGCCAGTTACCAACCAATGCCGTAATCCTCACCGTGATTACTACTGCCTCCCCAAAAACTTTGATGATCCCAGTCGAACCATATCGCATTGATGGGGCCACTGGTGCGGTCATCGAGGCTGATCCGGTAGCCCATACCGCGCAGCTCCTTCAATACCCAATCGGGGGTTTTTTCCTGTAGCAGGATGGCTCCGGCCCGGGGCTGCCGGTCAGCGGTTTTGGTACCCCCCAGGGAAAGCCACAGTTGGTTGGTATTGATATTAGCGGCTTGTGCTGCTTCCTGAACATTCATTCCAAATTCAACAATGTTCAGGAAAAACTGGAGGAGGTTTTGATCCTGGGTGTCACCACCCTGAACGGCAAAGGAAAGAAAAGGCTTACCCTCTTTCAATGCCAGCGTTGGAGTCAGGGTTACTCTTGGCCGCTTACCGGGTTCGATCACATTAAATGGATTCAACTTGGGGTCCAGTACAAAACTCTGCAAGCGCTGGCTCATACCGACCCCGGTATTACCGGCAATGCAGGCCGGCAGCCATCCACCGCTGGGGGTGATGGAAACCACCCAACCATCTTTGTCGGCGGCTTGTACAGAAGTGGTTCCGGCCCAAAGGCGTTCCAGGTAAGCACTGTCAACTACTGGCTGAACTGTTAAGCCGCTGCCTTGTAAGAGCGTGTTTGTCCTGCTGTCGTGTGCCGGCATAAATCCTGCAGGATTACGGCGGGTAG
>CBFGLD010000232.1:0-4783 GCA_965649495.1 uncultured Flavihumibacter sp.
GCCCCAGTGTCATGGCTATTGAAAACTCCATTGCGGGCAGCATCCTGGCCAATTACAACCTGCTGCACAAATCCGGTCTTTCCATTGCCGGGGAAGTGTACCTGCCCATCCGCCAACACCTCTTGGTGAACCCGGGTGTAAAGCTGGAAGACATCAAAGAAGTGCATTCGCATCCCATGGCTATTTTGCAGTGCATCGAATTTCTATCGCAGCACAACTGGAAGCTGGTGGAAACGGAGGATACGGCCCTCAGCGCCAAACACATCCACCAGAAGCGGAACAAACACGCGGCGGCCATTGCCAGCAAACTGGCAGCTGAATTGTTCCAGCTGGATGTGATTGCCCCCAATATCCACACCATGAAAAACAATTACACTCGTTTCCTGGTGTTGAAGCGCGCTGGTGAGGACTACCCCGTGGATGGAGCCAATAAAGCCAGGGTAAACTTTCATACCGATCACTCGCGTGGCAGCCTGGCAAAGGTATTGTCCCGCATTGCCGAAGGTGGCATCAACCTCAGTAAACTCCAGAGTTTTCCCATCCCCGGCAGCGATTTCCAGTACAGCTTTCATGCCGACATGGAGTTTGAGTCCATTGAACAATTCAATACTATCATAGCTGCCATTACCCCCCTGACCGCATCGCTGCAGGTATATGGTATCTACAAAAACGGAAAGTCAATATGATCAGCACAGCAAAAAGACTCGACGGAATTGGCGAATACTATTTCTCGCAGAAACTCCGGGAGATCGATGCCCTGAATAAAGCGGGTAAGTCAATTATCAACCTGGGAATCGGCAGTCCCGACATGCCCCCGCACCCCGATGTGATCCGGGTATTGCAGGAAGAATCTGCCAAACCCAATGTTCATGCCTATCAAAGCTATAAGGGCTCACCGGTATTACGCAATGCCATGGCTGGCTGGTATGCCCGTTGGTACGACGTGGAGCTGGATCCCGAAACGGAGATCCTGCCACTGATCGGGAGCAAGGAGGGTATCATGCATATCTGCATGACCTACCTGAATGAAGGCGATGAAGTGCTGATACCCAACCCGGGTTACCCCACCTACCAAAGCGCAGTTAAGCTGGCGGGCGGCGTGCCGGTGCCTTACGAAATGCACGAATCACTGAACTGGGAACCGGACCTGGATGCACTGGCTGCCCGCGACCTGTCACGCGTGAAACTCATGTGGGTGAATTATCCGCATATGCCCACAGGACAGGTCCCTTCTGTTTCCTTCTTCGAAAAACTTGTTGCGTTTGCGCGCGAGAAGAATATCCTGGTCTGCCACGACAATCCTTACAGTTTTATCCTGAACGATTCTCCCATGAGCCTGCTGTCGGTAGCCGGTGCCAAAGAAGTGGTGCTGGAGCTGAACTCCCTCAGCAAAAGCCAGAATATGGCAGGGTGGCGGGTAGGCATGCTGGTGGCAGCAAAAGAACGTATTGATGAAGTATTACGGTTCAAGAGCAATATGGATAGCGGTATGTTCCTTCCCTTGCAACTGGCCGCAGCAAAGGCCCTGCAACTGGGGCAGGATTGGTACGACAGCATTAATGCCGTATACCGCAGGCGCCGTCAGCTGGTGTACCAATTGCTGGATATGCTGCACTGCAGGTATGATCCTGACCAGGTGGGAATGTTCGTATGGGCTAAAATTCCAGGCACTTACGCTGATGGATACGCGCTGAGTGATAAGGTGCTCTATGAATCGAATGTATTCATCACCCCCGGTGGCATATTTGGGACAGCAGGAAATAACTTCATCCGGGTGAGCCTCTGCAGTCCGGAAGAAAAACTCAGCGAAGCCATTACCCGGATACAGGAAACTATTGCGGTTACACCAACCGCCTGATGCAAACAGGAATTGATCATGGAAAGAAGAAGAATAGCAATTATAGGAGTGGGGCTGATCGGTGGCTCCCTGGCCCTCCAACTGAATGAAAAAGGGATGGCCGCAGGTATCATCGGGGTGGAAGCCAATCCCGAACATGCTGCGAAAGCGCTGGAACTGGGACTGGTGGACGAGATCCTTCCCCTCGAAGAAGCTATCGATAAATCGGAAGTGGTGGTGCTGGCCATTCCGGTTGATAAAATGGTCAGCTTGCTGCCGCAGGTGCTGGACCGGGTTGAGCAGCAGATCGTATTTGATGCGGGGTCTACCAAAATGCAATTGATGGAAGCGGTGCAGGGGCATCCCAGGCGCGGCCGCTTTGTGGCTACCCATCCCATGTGGGGTACGGAGTACAGCGGCCCGCAAGCCGCCGTTAAACATGCATTCGAGAACAAGGCAGTAGTGATCTGCAACCGGGCCGATAGTGATGAAGACGCCGCCGACTGGGTCATGAAAGCATATCGTAAAATTGGCATGCACCTCCTGGAGATGAACGCCACGGATCACGATATACACGCGGCGTACGTGAGTCATATCTCGCATATCACCTCTTTCGCATTGGCAAATACCGTTTTGGAAAAGGAGCGGGAAGACGATGCCATTTTTGAAATGGCAAGCGCGGGTTTTGAAAGCACCGTCCGGCTGGCAAAAAGTAATGCCGCCATGTGGGTGCCCATCTTCATGCAGAACCGCGAAAACGTATTGGATGTACTCAACGAACACATCAGCCAGCTGCGCAAATTCAAATCCTGCCTGGAGAAAGAGAACTATGAATTCCTCCATGAACTCATCGAAGATGCCAATAAGATCCGCCGGATACTGGGATAGCAATAACCAATTAAGCAAACAACGTTAATTTTATATCATGCAAGCAACAGAAAACAAAACCATGAAACAGGTGACCCAGGAAGCATGGGCCAAACGTCCGCTGATCATCGCCGGACCCTGCAGTGCTGAAACAGAGGAGCAGGTGCTCCAGGGTGCCCAGCGCCTCGCCAACACCGGTAAGGTGGATGTGATGCGCGCCGGTATCTGGAAACCCCGCACACGGCCCGGTTCCTTTGAAGGGATCGGCACCAAAGGACTGCCCTGGCTGCAACAGGCCCGTAAACTCACCGGCCTTCCCATGGCCGTGGAAGTGGCCACCGCCAAGCAGGTGGAAGACGCCCTGCACTTCGATATCGATATTCTCTGGATCGGTGCCCGCACTACCGTGAACCCTTTCAGCGTACAGGAAGTAGCCGATGCCCTCAAAGGTGTGGACGTTCCCGTACTCATCAAGAACCCCATCAACCCCGACCTGGAACTGTGGCTGGGAGCCGTAGAACGTGTAGCGAAAGCAGGTATCAATCAGGTGGGACTCATTCACCGCGGGTTCTCTTCCTACGGAAATACGGAATACCGCAACGCCCCCATGTGGCACCTCGCCATCGAGATGAAGCGCCGTAACCCCGAACTTATGCTCATCAATGATCCTTCGCATATATGTGGCCGTAGGGATATCCTGCTGGACGTAATGCAGAAAGCCGTTGACCTCGACTACGACGGTATGATCATTGAAAGCCATATCGATCCCGATAACGCCTGGAGCGACGCCAAACAACAGGTGACACCGGAGCGCCTCGCCGAAATGCTGGATAGCATCCATTGGAGAAGGGAAGACGTGGATTCCCAGGAATACCATGCGGCCCTGGAAAAACTACGCCAGCAGATCAACCATCTCGACGACGAACTGATGCAGATACTGGGGCAACGCATGAAAGTGGCCGAACAGATTGGTACCTATAAAAAGAACAACAACATCACCATCCTGCAAACCAATCGCTGGAACGAGATCCTGGAAAGGGCTTTCCAGAAAGGCGATAAACTGGGATTGAGTAAGGAATTCATCACCCGCTATTTTGACGCGGTGCACATGGAAAGCATCAACCACCAGAACAAAATCATGAACAGTTAAGCAAAGCGGAAAGGCATAATGGAAAAGAAAAAGATCCGGATCGGAAATGCGGAAACCGAATACTATTTCAACGCTTCGCTTTCAAAACTGGCGCAGGTGGCCGATAAGAAATATTCGGTCGTACTTACCGACGAAAATGTTTACCAGCACTACCGGAAACAACTGAAAGGCTGGAACACCATCGTGCTGAAACCCGGTGAAGAGTACAAAGTGCAGCAAACCGTAGACGGGGTCATCGATTCGCTGATAGACATGGAGGCGGACCGGAAAACCACCCTGATCGGGATAGGAGGGGGTGTCATCACTGATATTGCCGGGTATGCGGCCGCTGTGTATATGCGCGGTATCCGCGTTGGTTTTGTACCTACCACCCTGCTGGCCATGGTAGACGCTTCCATAGGGGGTAAGAATGGGGTGGACGTTGGCTTGTATAAGAACCTGGTGGGCACCATCCGCCAGCCCGATTTTCTTTTCTTCGACGTGGCCCTGCTGGGTTCCCTGCCCGAAGCCGAATGGCAAAACGGTTTCGCGGAAATAATCAAACATGCCTGCATTAAGGATGCCGCCATGTTCCGCGAACTGGCTGCGCATGACCTTGCCTGGTACCGTAAAAAGAAGGCGGACATGGCCGCTCTCGTGAAACGCAATGCCCTGTTGAAAACCAGGGTGGTGCAGGGCGACGAACGGGAACAGGGGGACCGTAAACTCCTGAATTACGGCCATACCCTGGGGCACGCACTGGAAAACCAGTATGAATTGAGTCACGGGCAGGCCGTTGCTATCGGCATGACCTATGCGGCCCATTTGTCGGCTTCCATACTTGGCTTCCGCGGAGCCGGTAAAGTGGTTGACCTTATAGGTCGTTACGGTCTACCCACCTATGCGCAGTTTGACAAGGAGAAGGCTTTTGAAGTGTTGAAGCACGATAA
>CBFGLD010000233.1:0-4781 GCA_965649495.1 uncultured Flavihumibacter sp.
TCTTCGGTGTACCATAAGGAAGCGCGGGAGCTGTTGGTGGGTGTGATGGCCAAGACCAGCAATTACCGGGATGCCATCACGATGATGGAAAGCCTCTCCAATCCGTCCGAACAGGCGAAGTCATTTTATCCCGCCATACTCTACGGGCGGGCAACGGAACTGATCAACGACGGCATGACCGGTGAAGCGGAACCCTTGCTGGACAAGGCGCTGGTAGCACCTTACAACCAGAAGGTGCTGCCGCTGGTGCAGTTCTGGAAAGGCGAGCTGGCCTTTCGTTCGGGCCGCATGGATGAAGCGATCCGTTACTACAATGAGTACCTGAAATCGGGCATGGTGAATGCCGAGGTGAGCCCGGTGAACGCGCATTATAATATCGGTTATGCTTACCTGAAAAAAGAAATGTACCGGCAGGCGCAGGCCGAATTTGAGCAGGTGGAGAAAACGCCCGCCAGCAGCTCCACGCCGGTGGAGCAGGATGCTTTCCTGCGTACCGCCGATGCCCATTACATGCAGCGGAATTACGGAAAGGCCGATGCCATGTACGACCAGATCACCCGCATGGGATGGAACTCCAGCGATTATGCCAGCTTCCAGCGGGCGATGATCGCCGGCATCAAAAACAGCGGCGAGAAGATCCGCCTGCTGCAGCAGCTGCAACGCAATTACGCCAGCTCCTCCCTGGTGCCCGATGCCAACCTGGAGATCGCCAATAGCTACCTGGCCGATGAGCAGTTCCGCGAAGCCATTCCCTATCTCAATAATGTCTTAAAAGACAAGCGCAGCGAATCGCTGAAGCCGGGCGCTTACCTCAAGGCGGGCATTGCCCACTACAACCTGGGCAACAATACCGAAGCCCTCAACCAGTACAATGCCTTGCTGGAAAACTATCCCAATTCTTCCGAAGCCGATGAAGCGCTGGACAATGCCCGCGCCATTTACGTGGAAGAGGGCAGGAGCGGGGAGTACGTGGATTATGCCAAGAAAATGGGCCGTGATATCTCTACCTCGCAGGCCGATTCACTGGCCTATGCAGAAGCGGAGGTACAGCTCAGCAACGGCAATTTCACCAATGCCCTGCAGCGCTTTGAATCTTACCTGACCCGCTATCCCGAGGGACGTTATGTGGTGGAAGCCAATTATTACAAAGCGGAGATCCACCTGGGAAGGAAAGAATGGGAGAAAGCCGCCGAAGGCTATGAGGCCGTGGCCGCCCGCGTGCCCAACCGCTTTGGCGAGAAATCACTGCTGCAGGCTGCCCGCCTGAATTTCTTTGACCTGAAAAATTATGAGAAGGCAGCAGGACTGTACGGCCGCTTATTTGATTTTGCCAGCACGGAAGAGAACAAGCTGGAAGCAGCGCGGGGATTATTGCGCAGCCATTACCAGTTAGAGCAGTGGGACGAAGCCACCAGTGTGGCCAAAGAACTGCTGAAGATGAAAGGCGCCAATGCGGACGACAAGCTGCTCTCTAATATGGTGCTGGCAAGGGCCGCGCAGCAACAATCGCAATACGACCTGGCCATTTCCTATTACAAAACGGTGGCCTCCACCGGTAAGGGCGCGCTGGCAGCCGAAGCGCGTTACCAGATCGCCCACAGCCTGCTGGCTCAATCCAAATTAAAGGAAGCGGAAAAAAGTGCCTTCGAGGTGATCAATAAAAGCGGTTCCTATGAACTGTGGGTCACCAAAGCGTATATCCTGCTGGGTGATATTTATATGAAGCAGGACGATTACTTCAACGCCAAGGCCACCTACCAGAGCGTGGTGGAGAACTCCAGCGTGCCGGAGCTGAAAGAAGAGGCACAGCGCAAACTCAATGAAGCAACAGAGGCAGAACGTAAAAAGTCTAATCTCTCTGCGAATGATTGATCAACTCTTTGATAAGCAGTCTATGAAACATACCATCTGTTCCAGCTATATACTTGCCCTTTTCCTGATGGGACCCGGATTATCTGCCACGGCACAGGATACGTCCAAAAGGAAGACCATCGACATCACTTCCACCTTCAAGCCGGTATTGCGCGATGCGGTGAAACTGAATTTCCCCGCCGCCCTGCCTTCGCTGGATACCACCCGGCCGCTGCTCAATTACGATATCCCGCGCCAACAGGTACGGGTACCCTATATGCCCGGAACCCTCAAGCCGGTTTCGCTGGAAGTGGACAGCATGCTGGCCTGGCAGAACACCCAGTACCTGAAGATCGGTGCCGGCAACAATCACCTGCCTTATTTACAGGGCGCGGCGGGATTTGGTGACGGCGGCAGGTCTTTCATGACGGCCTATGTGGAATACTATGCCTCCAAAGGCAAACTAGACAACCAGAAGCATAACCTGGCGGATTTTCAATTGAGAGGATCGCATAAAACCTCCGACAACACGGAACTCTCCGCCAAGCTGGGTTTCAAGGGAGAGGATTATTTCCTCTACGGCTACCAGCCTTCCACGCTCGACTATTCCAAGTCGGAATTGAAGCAACGCTTCCAGACCCTGGATGGTTATGTCAATTTCCGGAATACCCATCCCACCGAATTCGGGATCAGTTATTCTCCCACCCTCAAGTTCAACGCCTTCTCGGGAAAGAACAACGGCAATAAGGCAACCGAAAACAATTTTGTATTTGACCTGCCCCTGCAGAAAAGCTTTGGCAGGATGGTGGACTTCAACCTGGGATTTACGGCTGACCTCACCCGTTATAAACCCGAAAGCGGGGATGATATCAAGAACAACCTGGTAACGGTGTCGCCCGCCCTGTTGTTTAAGACACCTAACGTTTACCTGCATGCGGGAATCTTACCCTCCTGGGATAACAAGGACTTCACCATGCTGCCCAATATCATGGCGGAGCTGACCACTTCCGATAAGCAGTTTGCCATCCAGGCGGGCTGGATCGGTTATTTCCGCAAGGGCAGCTACCAGCGCTTTGCGGAGATCAATCCCTGGCTGGCCCAACCGGAGCTGCTGCTCAACCATCGCATCCGCGAAGGCTATGCCGGCTTCAAGGGCAGCCTGGCCAACCAGTTCACCTTTAACCTGAAAGCATCTTACTCGCAGGAAAAAAATGTGAACCTCTTCGTGAACGACCAGGTGGATGGCAAGACCTTCCTGACGGTCTATTCTCCCGAGATGGAAGTCTTCCAGTTCCATGGAGAGCTGGGCTATATCCGGGGTGAAGATTTCAGCTTCAATACCGGGCTCACCTATAAGAATTTCGCTAAGATCGGCGGACAGACCCGCGCCTGGGGATTGATACCCCTGGAGTTTACCGCAGCCCTGCGCTGGAAGATCCTGGAAGACCTGAACTTCAAGGCCGACGCCTTTGCCTGGGATGGTCCCGCCTACCGCACCCTCGATGGCGACGCGCGCAAAGGGGATAAGGCCTTTGACCTGAATGCGGGACTGGATTTCAGGCTGAACCGTAATTTCGACCTCTGGCTGCAGGCCAATAATATCTTTAATAACCGCTACGAGCGCTGGAACCAGTACGAAGTATTTGGTTTCAACATCCTGGGCGGCGTTATCTTCCGGTTTGGACAGAAATAAGCTTTATTTTGCCAGTCAGGCTAAATATGGTTCTTTTGCGTTGGCCAAAGCCTTTGATACATGGAGTTCCTGAATAGTTACCTGTACCAACATAAGAGCATCAGCATTCCCGGGCTGGGCACCCTCCATATGGAAAGGATTCCGGCAAGAACGGATTTTGTGAACCGGCAGATCCTGCCGCCTTCCTATACTTTCCGCTTTGATAAATATTTTGATGCGCCGGACAAGGATTTCTTCGGATACCTGGCCAGCCGCAAGGAGGTGGCGGACCATGAAGCCATGAAATGGTACAATGAGTTTGCCTACGATTTGCGTACGCGCATCCGCAACCGGGAAAAAGCCGAATGGCCCGGACTGGGCACTTTTCATACCGACGAAGAGGGTGAGATACTCTTTGATGCGGAACCGTTGCCCACCCAGGCTTTGCAACCCGTGGAAGCCGTACGCATCCTTCGCGATCATACCGAACACCAGGTGCTGGTAGGGGATACCGAACACTCCAATACCGAAATGGCGGAACTGCTGGCCGGTGTTCATGTGGAGCGGGAAAGCTGGTGGACCTATGCCCTCATCATTACCGCTGTTGCGCTGAGCATTTGTTTTTACCAGTTCTTCCGGAACGGTTTTTCCATTAGTTCCCTGGGCAACCAGCAAACGGTACCCACCCGCACCATGCCCTCTACCAGTCGTTAATTTTCTGCCCGCCTATGTCGAAGATTCACTACCAGTTTTGTCCGGCTTGTAACAGTAACCAGATCCAACCCGTGCTGGCAGCCACGGATCATACCGTTTCCGGCACTGCCTTTGAGATCTGGGAGTGTGCCAACTGTACCCTGCGCTTTACCCAGGATGTGCCCGATGCAACGGCTATTGCCCCTTACTACCAATCTGAAAACTATATCTCCCATTCCGATACCAACAAGGGACTGGTGAATTACGCCTACCACCTGGTGCGGCGCTTCACGCTGAAGAATAAACGAAAACTCATTGGCCGCTTAACCGGCAAGAGCAGGGGGCATGTGCTGGATATTGGAGCAGGCACGGGCGCTTTCCTGAACGAGATGAAGGACCATGGCTGGCAGGTAACGGGCATAGAACCCGACCCGGGGGCACGTTCGGTTGCACAGCACCGGTACCAGCTGGAACTGCAGGATGCGTCCGCCTTCTACGGGCTGCCCGCAGGCACCTTCGACGTCATCACGCTCTGGCATGTGCTGGAGCATGTGCATGACCTGCA
>CBFGLD010000234.1:0-4754 GCA_965649495.1 uncultured Flavihumibacter sp.
GACGAGCAGGTCCTTCGCAGCGGCGTTGCCGCGGACCTTTTCGACGGCCTCGGGATGGGAATGAACATCACATCGTACCAGGAAAACAAACTGGTGTCTTCCTACAGCGATGGGTCGCCGGACCGGGAGCGGGAGGCGCTGGAAGTTGAAAAGTCCTGGACCACCTTAAACGCTAAGCTGGGATTCCGGCTGGCGGATCATTACGAGTTCAACCTGAACTATAAAATAGGGGGCAGCTTTTCCCGGCATTCTTTCCTGGGCATCAGTCCCAATATGCTCACGCTGCAGCTCAATTATCGTTTATAGGTTACAGGGAGATATCGATCTCATTGTCCCAGTTGCCTTTGATGTTCACCTTCTTGCCGATGGCGCGCACCCGCTCGGGCTGCCGCTTTTGGCCGAAGAAAACGCCCGGGTCCCAGATGCCGTTGCCGTTGGTATCGAAGAGTACCCGCAGTTCAAATTCGGCTGGCCGGAAACGTGGTATAAGGAGATCACGGCCCCGGATGGGATAGCTGTACAGCACTTTGTCGTTCTGCACCAGTTGCAGCACCGGCTTCAGGGTGGTGTCTACATTCGCGATCCGGAACTTAATGCTGCCGTATTCGCTTTCCTTCATGGTCCGGAACTTCAGGGTATCGGATCGCAGGATGCCCTTGCCCGCGCTGTCTTCCGCCATGCCCTTTTCGAATACCAGGGCATATTCCTGCTCCAACGGCCAGGTATAGTCGATCGTGATCACCTTATTACCGGTATCCATCAGCAAGCGGTAACCGGTTATGGGCTGGAAGGAGGCATCGGTGAAGCGCAACTTCGTGCTGTCAAAGCTTTTCAGCGGCTCGGGGAAGCTGATGGTGAAGGGCTTCAGCACATCGTGGGCGCCCGCCTCGAGGCTGCTGGTATACCGCAGCCGCTTGTCCTGCTCTTCCTCCTGTGCCGCCAGCCTTGCCTGCCGCCGCGAGGTAGGTGCTGCCGGTGGCGTGGTGGCCTTGGGCTTGGTAGCCGTATCGGGTTCGGTATACGCCAGCAGCTCAACCGGTGGCAGCGGGCCGCTGAGGGTTATGGGATCCCCGGCAAAGGCGAACAACTGGGAGGGCGACAAATAGCGCAGGCTGCCCCCTTCGTCCTTCAGGGCATAGAGGGCATAGGTTCCCGGCGCCAGGTTGCGGAACAGGAACTGCCCCGAACTGTCCACCCGCGTATAGTACCGCGGTCGCTCATTGGCTACCGCGCTGTCTTCCAGGCTGGTATGCAGCATCACCACCAGGGTGCTGTCGGTGCGGCCGGTCTCGGCCAGGGTCACCTTGCCGCCCAGCTCCAGCGAATCCAGCCAGGAGCCGGTGGAGAAAATATAGCGGAACCCCGTGAGCGGGTTCGATTCATTGATGTCCTGGATGGCCTTACCAAAATCCAGCACATAAGTGGTATTGGGCTGCAGGGTATCCTTGATGCGGATGGTCACGGTCTTGAGGCGGGCGGTAACGATGGGGGGGACTTTGGGGGTGGGACTCACCACCAGGTTTTTCTGCAGCTCGCCCAGCTGAACGTACTCGTTGAAATTCAGCACAATACGTTCACCCTTGAAGTTCAGGGTAGAATCATCGGGGTTGATGGACACCGGCAGCGGCGGGATCGTATCCCGCGGGCCCCCGGTGGGCGGAACAATATTGGCGCAGCTTTCCAGCAGGGTAATGGCCGCAGCAAGGACCAGCACAAACAAAAACGGAACAACAGGGCGTATCGGCCTCATGGGCGGCGTGGTTTTAAAGATGCAAACTTAGCCGCTTTCTGCCGCTTACCGAAAAGCAGCGGTTTTTTAAATAATAAAGGGATTTTCAGTTAGGGCCTTGTTCTTCTTGCCATATCTTGAGACTGGCTTTAAATTATGAAGATTGAAATCAATATGGCTGCACTCATCCGTTATTTTATCGCATTGGTATGGCTGGTGAATGGTTTTTGGTGTAAGATACTGGGAATGGTGCCCCGCCACCGCCAGATTGTAGGTCGTATTCTGGGAGAGGAAAATGCACACACCATAACCATATGGATTGGTGTTGGAGAAGTTTTCATGGCGATCTGGATCCTAAGTAATTATAAAGCCCGACTGAATACCTGGGTGCAGATAACCACAATTGCAACCATGAATATCCTGGAGTTTTATTTAGTGCCTGATCTGTTACTTTGGGGCAGGCTAAATGCATTATTTGCATTAATCTTTATAGGCCTGATTTATTATAATGATAAGTTCCAATTGAAAAAACGTATATCCTTATTGTGATATGTTCAGACAACTAAAGAACCATCCTTTCGCAGTGGAGGCATACTTCAATTCATCACTGGTTCTGACTTTTGCGGTTCCATATCAACAACTTCAGCAACTGGTGCCGGAATGCCTGGAATTAGATCTGTATGCAGATAAATGGGCATTCCTGGCGGTTGCTATGGTGGATACCTCTGGTCTCAGGCCTAAGGGATTTCCTGCAATACTGGGGAATGATTTTTTCCTTGTGGGGTATCGCGTTTTTGTCCGGTATACAACTAGTACGGGCAAACGCTTAAGGGGATTATATATCCTGCAATCTGAAACCAACAAGAAAAAAATGGAATTTTTTGGTAACCTGTTCACGCATTATAATTATAAAACCATTGATGTACAAAGTGGTGAAACAAATGATTCCAGGTTTATTAGTTCCCATTCGGGTAACCTGAATATAAATATGGCAAAAACAGGCCCAGATATATTGCTACCAGCGGGTTCACCCTTTCCAGATTGGAAAGAAGCCAGGAGGTATGCCGGACCTTTACCCTTTACGTTTACCTATGATGCGGAGAATAAATCGGTATTGATTATTGAAGGTGTTCGGCAAAACTGGACTCCAATTCCGGTGAAAATCCAGAGTTACCAAATCGGCTTCCTTCAAAAAATTCAGTTGAAAGAATATGTTCTGGCCAATGCTTTTGAGATCCGAAATGTGCCCTATCATTGGAAAAAAGGAAAAACCGATTCATGGAAAAAATGAGAGGTCCATTTCAGGGTGTGTGGAATATAATTCGCTTTAACTGGCACTTTTACGTATGGGTAGTTTGCCTTATCAGCCTGATGTGTTTACTACTAATCATTGTACCCGTATCATTTCAATCCTATGTCCTTATAGCAGTCATTTTAACGCTATTAACCGTATTCAATTCAATACTGGTGTCCTATTACATTTATGATCTTTCCGGGCTATATAAATTACCCTGGTTAACGGATCAAACGAATGATGAGGTTCAAAATATGCTCAATATCAACGCAGGATTTGATGAGACCAGTCAGTTGTTACATACCCGGTTTCCTGCTGCCAACCTTGACATTGCTGATTTTTACGATTCATCAAAACATACGGAGCCTTCTATTCGAAGAGCTCGCAAATCTTATCCGCCATTCCCTGGTACCGTTACTGTTAATAGTTATCACCTCCCGTTTAAAGATGGTGTTTACGATGCCGTGTTTGCTATTCTTTCCGCCCATGAAATCAGGAACATGGAAGAGCGTATCACTTTTTTTAAAGAATTGAACCGAATTACAAATGAAGAGGGCCTGGTCTATGTTACCGAACACTTACGTGACCTTCCAAACTTTCTCGCCTATACTATCGGGTTCTTTCATTTTCATTCACATGTTACCTGGAATAAAACTTTCCAACAGGCGGGTTTCCAGGTGAAGAAGGAAATCAGATTTACACCTTTCATTACAACATTCATACTTTGTAAAATATGATGTTACATCTTAAAATTATTGGTATACTATTGATTTTACTGGGATTGATGCACCTTGCCTTCCCCAAATATTTCCGGTGGAAGCAGGAATTAGGATCACTTAGTCTTATCAACAGGCAGATGATGGTGATTCATACTTTTTTTGTAGCGCTGGTGGTTTTTTTGATGGGATTACTTTGCCTCCTTAATCCGGATGATTTAGAAAATACAGCATTGGGATAATCTGTTTCGCTGGGACTGGCAATATTCTGGATATTTCGACTCCTGATCCAATTTTTCGGCTATTCACCACTTCTTTGGAAAGGAAGACGTTTTGAAACGTCTGTCCACATAATCTTTTCTATTTTCTGGATCTATGTCAGCTCCGTTTTTTTAATAATATCATTCGGTTAAACCGAACTTTTCAGGCACATAGGGGTTGATAGCTAAACGTTCCATTCATGGCAGTGCATTCCCTTACCACCCTGCAGCGTATCCCGGTAACCATTGAACAGGCCTGGGACTTTTTTTCCAGTCCCGCCAACCTGAAAACCATTACCCCTTCCCATATGGGATTTGACATCATCTCGAAGCATCACGGGGAAAAGATGTATCCCGGCCAGATCATCGAATACCAGGTGAAACCCCTGCTGGGTATCCCGCTGTACTGGATGACGGAGATCACCCATGTGGAGCCGCTGCGCTTTTTCGTGGACGAGCAGCGCTACGGCCCTTACAGCATGTGGCACCACCAGCACCATTTTACCCCTATCGAGGGGGGAGTGGAAATGCGGGATATCATCCATTATAAAATACCCCTGGGCGCGTTGGGCAACCTGGCCAACAACCTGTTTGTGCGCAAACAGCTGGACGGCATTTTTGCCTACCGCTACCAGAAAGTGGAGGAACTGTTCGGGGGCTGGAAGCGCTAGTACACCTGCCTGCGGGCCATACTGCCTGCTGGCTTATCCCGGCATCCGGGCGATGTACTTTTCCACCTGCTGGATCTGTTCCAC
>CBFGLD010000235.1:0-4732 GCA_965649495.1 uncultured Flavihumibacter sp.
AGTTCGATACACATAAAGATGATGATGGCGTTCCGGCGGGTCAGCACTCCAATCACCCCGATGGTGAAAATGGCGAGTGCTACGAATATGTAAAGATTTATGGGCATGTTCTGGTTATTAATGTTTCCGTGATGATCATTCTTTTTTTCCCAGCACAACAGCTCCTACCATGGCGCTGAGGAAGAGTACGCTGCTGATCTCAAAGGGTACCACGTATTCATTGAAAAGTGTTTTACCAAGGTTCTGTACCAGCCCCGATTCACCTTCTTTCATGAGGGCGGTGGCGGTTTTGGTATCGGCTTCCCGCAGGGCAGCCACCAGCACCAGCAGCAGGCATCCTCCTGCGATGGTACCGGCAAAGCGAAGCCATTTATTTTTCTGCGGTTCCGTTTCCGTATTCAGGTTCATCAGCATGATCACAAAAAGGAACAATACCATGATGGCACCGGCGTAAACGATCAGGTTTACGATTGCCAGGAACTGTGCGTTCATCAGGATATAATGGCCCGAGATGGAAAAGAAGGTAACGATGAGTGCCAGTACACTGTAAACGGGGTTCCTGCTGGTGATCACCAGCAGGGCGCTGCCAATGGCCATTACTGTCAGTACCCAGAATAATATTTGCGTGATATTCATGTTAGTGGTTAGCAGTTAACGGTTACCCTTAGCTCTCTGGTAGAGTTCCGGTTCTGTTTTGGGATTGGGGATCAGGAGGTCATTTTTTCCGTAAATGAATCCTTCCCTTTTAAAGTTGGCTGGTGCAAATGTTTCACTCAGATAGATGGCGTCTTTCGGGCAGGCTTCTTCGCAGAGTCCGCAGAAAATGCACCGCAGCATATTGATCTCGTATTTAGCTGCGTATTTCTCTTCGCGGTACAGGTTTTCTTCGCCTTCCAGCCTTTCCGCTGCTTCCATGGTGATGGCTTCTGCAGGGCAGGCAACGGCGCAAAGTCCGCAGGCGGTACAACGCTCACGCCCTTCTTCGTCGCGGTTAAGGATATGCAGTCCGCGAAAGACGGGGCTGAAGGGACGCGTTTCCTCCGGGTAGTTGATGGTAGCCTTCTTTTTAAAGAAGTGTTTCAGGGTGATACCCATCCCCTTTGCTATGGCAGGAAGGTACATCTTCTCTGCTAAAGACATGGGCCGGCGATCCACCGGCTTTGATCTGTTTGTTAGTGTTTGCATAATAGCACAGCATTAAGCAGAGGCTGTAAGCTGTTTATTTAAGGTTCGCAAAAATATTTCAATCGTACTATCGCTCCAAGTTTAAGCCCTTCAGAATGGCCATCCGTTCTCCCTTACCAGTACCACAGCACCGGTGATCAGCATATTCAGCAAAGCCAGCGGGATCAACACTTTCCAGCCCAGGTTCATGAGCTGGTCGTAGCGGAACCTCGGGAGGGTCCACCTTACCCACATGAAGAAGAATATGAAGAACACCACTTTAGCAAACAGGGCGATACCCTGTAGGGCAGCCAGCCCGTTCACTCCCACCGTACCTGCCAGGCCGGCGTCATTCACAAAGGGGATATCGTAGCCGCCAAAATACAGGGTAGCCATCAACGCGCTGCTGATGAACATATTAATGTATTCTGCAAACAGGAAGAATCCCAGTTTCATGGAAGAGTATTCCTGGTGATATCCGAAGTTCAGTTCGTTCTCTGCCTCGGGCAGGTCAAAGGGTGCGCGGTTACATTCGGCGAAGGCACAGATCATGAAGATCAGGAAGCCCAGGGGCTGGTAGAAAAAGTTCCACCACCCGGTGCTTTGCTGCTCCACCATGGTTTTAAGGCTAAGGGTACCCGTTAGCATCAGCAATGCAATGATGGCGAGGCCCATGGCCAGTTCATAAGAGATCATCTGCGAGGCGCCGCGCAGGGCCGCCAGCAGCGAAAACTTATTGTTGGATGCCCAGCCACCGATCATGATGCCGTAAACACCCATGCTGAGTACACCAAAGATGTAGAGGATCCCGATATTGATATCAGCGATCTGAAGGGAAACGGTGCGTCCGAACACTTCGATCTCTTTACCCCAGGGAATGATGGCACTGGTCATCATAGCGGTGAGCATGGCCAGTGCCGGCCCCAGTACAAAGAGGAATTTATTGGAAGCGTTGGGAATAATTTCTTCTTTCATGAAGAGTTTCAGACCATCGGCCATGGGTTGCAGCAGTCCACCCCAACCGGCCCTGTTAGGTCCCAGGCGGTCCTGCATGAATCCGGCCACCTTGCGTTCAGCCCAGGTGGAATACATGGCGATCAGCAGGGATACGGTGATGATGCCCCCGATGAGGATCGCTTTTTCCAGGATGTAAGCCAGGTCTATAACGAGCGTTATCATGTTACTACTGCTGTTTTTTTAGGTTCTTAAAATCATCGCTGTGGGCGGGGCCGTCGATCCTGGAGAGTTCGATTTCCGGGCGGTTCACTTCACTGACACTATGGATATCCATCAGCAGTTTGGGGCCCCTGCCTCCCATCACGGCGGGCAGTGTTTCGTGGGGCTTCTTCACGCCCACATAATGCCCCTGCGAGATCACGGAGTGGCGGTTAACCACGGTGGGCCCTTCGATGGTCCAGTCTTTCACTTCTTTTTTATCAAAGCGACATTCATTACATATCCAGCCTGGTCTTCCGTCGGAAGCGTCTTTTACTTCACCCCATTCATCTTTACGAGCGGTAACGCGGTACACTTCGTCGCCGCGCATCCAGAGCTGCACTTCACCGCAGCATTTGGAGCAGTTGCGATGGGCGTCTACCGGCTTGGTAAACCATACGCGGTTCTTGAAGCGGAAGGTTTTATCGGTGAGGGCGCCAACGGGACAAACATCAATAACGTTGCCGATGAAATCGTTGTGCAGTGCTTTTTCGATATAGGTTGCGATCTCGGCGTGATCCCCTCTGTCCAGTACGCCGTGCACCCTTTTTTCCGTCAGCTGGTCGGCCACGAAAACACAACGGTAACAAAGGATACAGCGCGTCATATGGAGCTGGATGTATTCGCCCAGGTCGTGTTTTTTAAAGGTTCTTTTCTGGAATTCGAAGCGGGTACCTTCCTTGCCGTGCTCATAGCTCAGGTCCTGCAGGTGGCATTCGCCGGCCTGGTCGCAGATAGGGCAGTCGAGCGGGTGGTTGAGCAGCAGGAATTCGGTGACACCGGCCCTGGCATCCAGCACGCGTTCACTGGTGATATTTTTTACGATCATACCATCCATGACGGTGGTGCGGCAGCTGGCCACCAGTTTGGGCATTGGGCGGGGATCGGCGGTGGAACCGGCGGCCACTTCCACCAGGCAGGTACGACATTTACCGCCGCTGTTTTTCAGCTTACTGTAGTAACACATGGCGGGAGGGGTAACATCACCACCAATCATACGGGCTGCGTTGAGGATGCTGGTACCGGGCTCCACATCAATGGTGATGTTGTCGATCGTAACCTTGAATAATTTTTTCTCTTCAGACATATTACAAGTGTCAATGGTCAATAGTCAATAACTCAAACCTGTGCGGGCACATGGATCGGGTCTGCATAATGTGCCAGTCCGTAGTTGCGGGTCAGGCATTCCTGCGGGTTGTTCACGTGCCATTCAAATTCATCACGGAAATGACGGATAGCGGCAGCAACGGGCCAGGCTGCGGCATCACCCAGCGGGCAGATGGTATTGCCTTCGATCTTACGCTGGATATCCCAGAGCAGGTCTATATCGCTCATCTTACCTTTACCGCTGTCGATATTCTTCAGGATTTTTTCCATCCACCCGGTGCCTTCGCGGCAGGGGGAGCATTGGCCGCAGCTTTCATGGCGATAGAAGCGGGCGAGGGTGTAAGTATTCTTCACCACACACTGGTCTTCGTCGTACACGATGAAGCCGCCGGAGCCCATCATAGACCCGGTGGCAAAACCACCATCGCTCAGGCTTTCATAGTTCATGTAGCGGGTTTCACCTTTGGCCGTTTTCAGCAGCAGGTTAGCGGGCAGGATGGGAACAGAAGATCCACCCGGGATACAGGCCTTGAGGCGCTTGCCGTTGCGGATACCGCCGCAGTATTCGTCGCTGTAGATGAACTCTTCCACTGAGATGGTCATGTCAATTTCGTATACTCCCGGTTTGTTGATATTACCGCAAGCAGAAATCAACTTGGTACCGGTAGAGCGGCCCACCCCGATTTTAGCATATTCCTCGCCGCCCATATTGATGATAGGAACCACGGCTGCCAGGGTCTCCACATTGTTCACCACTGTGGGGCGATCCCACACTCCTTTCACCGCCGGGAAGGGCGGTTTGATGCGGGGATTACCGCGCTTTCCTTCCAGGGATTCTATCAGGGCCGTTTCTTCGCCGCAGATATAAGCACCGGCACCGCGCTGCACATAGATCTCGCAATCGAAACCGGTACCCAGGATGTTCTTGCCCAGCCATCCGTTGGCTTTGGCTTCTGCAATAGCCTGTTCCAGGATATCCGGAATCCAGGCATATTCACCCCGGATATAGATATAGGTGGCATTGGATCCCAGTGCATAAGAAGCCACGATAAGGCCCTCGATGAGCAGGTGGGGGATGAATTCCATCAGGTAGCGGTCTTTGAAAGTACCGGGTTCGGATTCATCGGCATTGCATACCAGGTGGCGGGGAACGCCATCGGGTTTGGCCAGGAAGCTCCACTTCATACCGGTGGGGAAGCCGGCGCCTCCCCTTCCTCGCAGCCCGCTTTTCTTCACTTCTTCCGTA
>CBFGLD010000236.1:0-4720 GCA_965649495.1 uncultured Flavihumibacter sp.
GTACGTTCGCCCGCTTTGATCTTGTTCAGCTGTTCTGCCCCACCGTAAATAGAGGTCAGGTAGCGGCGGTGGTTGCTGAGGTTGGCATTGATATCCCAGCGGAAGTCTTTCGACTTAACAGGATTGGCGCTGATCATGACTTCAAATCCCTTGCGCTGGTACTCGTTCCCGTTCTCTAACCGGGAGGTATAGCCGCTGGTTTCGGAAACGGGTATGGAAACGATGTTGTTGTAATCGCGGCTCTGGTAGTAGGTGGCGTCGATGCCGATCCTGCCGTTGAACAGTTTCAGCTCTATGCCGGCCTCCCAGCTGTCGGAGGTCTGGGGTTTGATATTGGGGTTGATCTGCGCGCCGCCGAAAGACAGGGCGGGGGTATTGTTCCAGGCGGTGCCTTTGTCGTAGGCCTGCAGGAATCCGTAGGTGTAGGCGTTATCGTTCAGGGTGCCGCTGCTGACGCGCGACCAGGAGCCCCGGGCTTTCAGGTAGCTGATGGGTGCGGGAAGCTTCACCAGGTTAGACAGGATCACGGATCCCGAAACGGAAGGATAGAAATAACTGTTGTTGGCCACGGGCAGCGTGGAGATCTTGTCCTGCCGGCCCGTCAGGGTCAGGTAATACGTGTTCTGGTAGGCGAGGTCCACGAAACCATAAAGGCTGCTGGTCCTTCTTTCCTCTATACCATTGCTGCCCTGGATGGAGTTGGCGGAATTGGAGAGGTTGTAAAATCCGGGAACGGTTAGTCCATCTGTAGCCGCGGTCTGGTAGCGGTGGTTGCGGTAATAATTGGAACCACCCACCTGCGCGTGGATATCGAGTGCACCCATGCTTTTCTTATAGGCCAGCATCAGGTCAGAAATGAGGTCCAGGTAGTTGACGGTGGAAGTGGTGTAATTGCCACGCGAGATATTACTGTAGCCCACATAACTTTTCGGTTCTTTCCAGGAGCGGTTGAGGGCGTAACCGTTGAGGCCGTTCCGGAATTTTACGCTGAAGGATTCGGAGATATCGTAGTTCAGGTCCAGCGCCCCGAAATAGTTGTCTTTGTGGTAACCCCGCAGGTATTGGTATGCCTGGAAATAGGGGTTGTTGTACCAGGAGATATTGTAATGATCCTGCTGGATGCCTTCTTTGCCCGGCACCCAGTAGTTACGCAGCATGCGCACATCCACATCGGGAGCGGTCCACAGTACCAGGTTGTAGAGGTAATTGGTTGGGCCATAACCCGTTTCCGGGAAATTATCGGTGTACTCGCGGTTGTAGGTGAACCGGGTATCCATACTGAATTTGGAACTGAGTTTATAATTGCCGGCCAGGCTGAAAGAAGTATTGTTGAGGCTGGTATTGGGAACCACGCCGTTCTGGTAGATATGCCCGGCCGAGGCGCGGAAGCTGCCGTTATCAGAGGCTTTGGTGACGCTGATGCTGTTGCTGACGATCACCCCGGTTTCAAAGAAATTGCGCACGTTGTCTTTTCCCCTGGAAAGGAAGGGCGTGGGTATCCGCTCCCCGGTAACGGGGTCAACGGGACTATCGAACTGGGTGGTCTCGAAATAGCCGCTGGGAGTAGAGGGATCGCGCTGGTCCAGCTTAGGACCCCATATCCAGCCACCGCCTTCGGTACCGCCGCCGCTGCCGTCCACGAACGCATAACTACCCTTGTTACCGTTACCATAAGTGGATTGCACATCGGGAATGCGGATAAAGCCCGTTTGCAGCAGCACGGAAGAGTTCACGTCGATGCTCAGCTGCTTTCCTTTGCCCCTCTTGGTGGTGATCATGATAGCGCCGTTCTGGCCAATAGAACCATAGAGAGCGGAGGCAGCGGGACCTTTAAGTACGCTGATGTTCTCAACGTCGTCGGCATTGACTTTCCACATATCGGCGGACTGGTCCGGTATGCCATCAATAACGATCAGGGGCCTGCGGCCGCGAAGGGAGATCTCCGCATCCTGGAAGAGGTCGGTGGAATTATTGATATGCAATCCCGCCACCCTGCCGGTGAGGGAGTTCACCAGGTTGGGCTCGCGGGCCTTCACCAGGTTTTCTCCTTTCACATCCTGGACAGCATAGCCCAGGCGGGCTTTTTCTTTTTTGATGCCGAGGGCGGTGACCACCACTTCCTGCATGTCTTCGGAAGCCGCTGTCATGCTGAGTTCCAGTGGCTCCCCGCTACTTACTTTGATGGTGCGCTGCTGGTAGCCCACGGAACTCAGTTGCAGTTCCTGTCCCACCGCGGCGGTAATTACGAACCGGCCCGACTCATCTGTAACAGCAGAGACGCCGGTGGCGGCATTCAATACGGTAACGCCGGCGATGCCCTTGCCGGTAGATGGGTCTTTCACGAACCCGGTAACGGGTAATTGCTGGGCATGTAACAACAGGGAAAAAAGGAGCAGGATGCAGAGTGATAACATCCTTGTTAACAGGTTACGCATAAGCTATTCTGGTTTCAGGGCACGAAGGTCAGGGCACCAGGTTACGTGATTGTTAACGCAGAAAGAAGTTTACATGAACACCGGTTAAGTAAAAATGAAATATGAATCCGCTGAATAATGCAATTTTGCAGTAACCATAAAACGACTGCCATGGTTACTGCAGCCAGCTTCCGAAAACTTGCCCTGCAACTGGCAGGCACAACCGAATCGCCGCATTTTGAACGCACCAGTTTCCGGGTGAAGAAAAAGATCTATGCCACCCTGGATGAAAAGCGGTTAGAGGTTACCGTTAAGCTGAATGAGATCGACCAGAGTGTCTTCACTGCCATTGACCGGCAGATGATCCATGCCGTTCCCAATAAGTGGGGCTTGCAGGGCTGGACCATCATCCACCTGCCGCTGGTCACCAAAGCCATCCTGGAAGATGCGTTGCGCAAGGCCTGGCAAACGGTTCAGTCTTCCTGATCCATCACCGGCGGGGGCAGTCCCTTATTCACTACGTTGTCGTATTGCTGCAGGTCCACGCCGTTTTCGCTTTTGGCGATCACCACGGTAGCCACGGTATTCCCGATGATATTGGTGATGGCCCTGCCTTCGCTCATGAAGCGGTCTACCCCAATGAGCAGTGCCAGCCCTTCAACCGGAACAATTTTGAGGATGGCCAGTGTGGATGCCAGTACCAGGAAGCCGCTGCCGGTGACTCCTGCCGCGCCTTTGCTGGTGATCAGCAATATGCCGATGACGCTCAGCTGCTGCAGGATGGTCAGGTTAACACTGTACACCTGGGCCAGGAAAATGATGGCCAGGCTGAGGTAAATACTGGTACCGTCGAGGTTGAAACTGTAGCCGGTAGGTATGATGAGTCGCACGATGCTCTTGTTGCAACCGGCGGCCTCCAGTTTCTCCATGATATTGGGAAGTACCGCTTCGCTGCTGCTGCTGCCCAGTACGATCAGCAATTCGGCCTTGATATAACCCAGCAATTTCCAGAGGCTGAACCCATAGTAGCGGGCCACCAGGTTCAGCACCACGAAGATGAACAGGAAGCCGGTGATGTAAAAAGTTGCCAGCAGCTTTCCCAGCACGGCCAGGCTGGCGAAACCGAACTTGCCGATGGTATAGGCCATGCCGCCGAAAGCGCCGAGGGGACTGAAGCGGATGATGATGTGGAGGATGTTGAAAAAGACCTGGTTCACCTGGGTGAAGGAACGGAGCAGGTCGTATTTGTTCTTACCGAGTTGCTGCACGCCGATGGCGAACAGCACGCCAAAGAACAGGATCTGCAGGATATCCCCTTTGGCGAAGGAGTCCACGATGTTGGAGGGAACGATGTGCGCAAAGAATTCGGCCCAGTTGATGGAACCCGCTTCCGCGCCGGATGCAGGCAGTGGCTGCCCGGCCGTCTGTTGCGGGGGGATGCCGTCACCGGGACGGATGAGGTTGGCCGCCACAACGCCGATGATGATGGCCAGGGTGGTCACGATCTCGAAATAGAGGATGCCCTTGCCGCCTACCCTGCCGATCTTACGCATATCACCCGATCCGGAAATGCCCAGCACGATGCTCAGGAAGATCACCGGCGCAATGATCATCTTGATGCCGTTGATAAAGGTGTCGCTGATCAGTTTGGCGGTGGGGGCGAAAGCCGGGAAATAATATCCCACGAGGATACCCGCCACGATACCGATCAGCACCTGTACGTATAAGGCCTTGAGATATTTCATATCAGTTGCTGTTGAAATAGTCGTGCATGAACAGTACCTGGTACTTTACGGCATTCTTCCAATACTCCCAGTTGTGGACGCCCGGACGTGTGATATAGTCGTGCGGGATGTTCCGGTACAATAGCTGGCGGTGCAGGTTTTCGTTGACCTCGTAAAAGAAATCGCCGGTACCGCAATCGATGATCAGCTTCAGCGATTTGGGCGTTAGCAGGTGCAGCATATTAATGACCGTATGTTGCTCCCAGTTAGCAGGCGCTTTCGCATACTCACCCAGGCGCCTGGCCATGTCCCAGTTGTTGGGAAAGGGGCGGATATCCACTCCCCCGCTCATGCTGCCGGCAGCGCCAAAAACATCCTGGTGGCGCAGGGCCAGGTAGAGGGCGCCGTGCCCACCCATACTGAGGCCCGTGATGGCCCTCCCCTTCCGGTCGGGTATGGTCTTATATGTTTTGTCCACCCAGGCAACCAGTTCTTTGGAAACATAGGTTTCATAGCGGAAGGCAGCGTCGGCGGGACTGTCCCAGTACCAGCTGCCGAAGCCACCGTCGGGACAAACGATCA
>CBFGLD010000237.1:0-4719 GCA_965649495.1 uncultured Flavihumibacter sp.
TGTCCAGTCTGCATATATTCCCGATGCTAATGACCGGCAAATGGCTGCCGCCAGTTCCTCAGGCGTATTCGGCGCATATAGGGAACCGTTAACACCTTCCTGGATGTATTCGGGAAAAGCACCCACAGCACTTGCTATCACACCCGTATGGCAGGCAAAGGCCGTCATCAGCACCCCACTTTGCGTGGCATCGCGGTAGGGACAGACCACAAACCGGGCTGCGGCAACCAGCTTCACCAGCTCTTCATTTCCAATATGCCGCAGGCGCAATTCCAGGTTGGCTCCGCAGGCCTCCACCAGCTCCGCCGGCAGTTGGTAACCCGCTCCCCCACCCCCGGCAATTACAAAGCGGGCTTCGGGATACTGTTGTACCACCAGGGGTATGGCACCCAGCAGGATGTCAATCCCCTTATAAGGAGATATTCTCCCGAAAAAAACAATCGTATCGCGTTGGGTCGGAAGGGATGTGATGTAGTTCCGGTAAAAATGATAGCGGTGCATGCCCAACACGGTTGTCTGCCCCGCGTACCGCCCGTAATGCCGCGCAAACAAGGATCGCGAAAAGGTGGAATAAAACAGGAAGCCTGCCGCCAGCGGATAAAATCCTTTCTGCACCAGCATATTGCGCCAATTGAATTCACCTGTATGCGGAACCGGATCATGTATGGTGATGAATACCCGGTTGCGGTACTGCTGGTACAGCAGGGGCAATAACCCCAGGGCACGGGCCTTCGCGGTATCAAAATGTATACTATCGGGTCGCACCTGTTGGATGTGTTTTGCCAGGACCCTGCATTCCCGGTACGTTTCCCAGGAAAAGGTGCGGCGGTTGTGCTGCACAAAAAAATGTACGGCCGCGCCGGTAAAATAGGATTGGAAAGCAGCCAGGCTCGTTGCAGTCAACACCAGTTCGGGAGCAGCTATCACGGGTAACCCCTCCAGACTGTCCACCTCCAGTATATTGGATCGCATCGACTCCGGGGCAATTTCAATTACCACGTGCAGGTCCACGGTTTCTTTCAGCACCCTGATCACCTCGATCGCTATGTCCAGGTACGCCACGCTGGTGTAATAGAATACGGTCATCCAGCGCTCTTTTTCTTTTTCAGGAGGTTAGCCAATTGTATTTCCGGATGTCGCTTCAGGTAATTCCATCCCACCAATGCCAGCAGGGTCCAGGTTAACAGGAACAATACCAGGGGGTGAAGCGGGCGCAGCAAGAACACATACCCCACCGCTACCAGGGCAGAACCTCCATAAAAGAGGAGTAAATGCCTGGTATCGGTTATGCCTTTCCGGTATAGAATGATATCCTGCAGCAAGTGAAAAATAAAGAAGGAAGTAAAAATGGAGATATTGATCACCGTGAGCGATTTGTAAAATGCCAATCCCACCAGGCTGAATACCAGGTTGGCGGCCAGGCTAACGATATTCAATACCATATCGGTCCGTTCCAGTTTCATGGCCACCAGCACATTGGCCTGCAATAAGGCAGTAGGAAATACCAGCATGGTCAGGAACATCAGTTTGGCGGGTTGCGTGGTGCCGGCATATTTTTCACCGAAAGCCCAGGGTATCAGGAAATCGGCGAAGGAATAAATAAAAGTAAAGGTCAGCAGCCCGAATACCAGGTATACCAGGAATACCTGCTGGTAAAACTTCCGGAACGCAGTCGTATTTTTTTCCTTATAATAGTTGACCAGCACGGGGAATACTGTTGCAGATATCACCACGGGTATGATCTGGCTGATGGAAAACAACTTAAAGGCGATCTCATAATTGGCAATATCAATAGCCCCCAGTGTTTTGGAAATGATGAGGTTGCCGATCCTCCAATATATTACGGAAATGGATCCGATCACCACAAAGGCCCAGTTGGCAAAAACGATCTCCCGGATGTGCTGCCAGCGTATCTTTTGGCGGATCACGGCTCCCAGCGACAACAGGTCGGATGCCCCTATACGTAAAAATAAATTCAGGGTAATGAACCGGAATACGATCGCAAAAAATACCAGCGATAAAATGGAGAAAGGAAAAAAGAGCAGTACACAACCCAGCAGCAGCTTTAAGCCCGCTTCGATCAATAATATCTGGAAGGTATTTTTTTGTTTGTGCTCCGCTATGTTCAGCGCTTTGAGCCCGTAAATGAAATTATCAAAGACGATATTAATGCCAACGAATACAGAAATATTTCGAATCAGCGGATCCTGGTACATGGCAAACACAAAAGCCATGTTGATGAAATAATAGATCAGTCCCAGCGACAATTGCAACTTCAGGAAGGTGCTCACCAATCCTGCTTTGTCTTCCGTATTCACTACTTCCCTCGTGAACCATTGCCCCAGCCCCATGGTGGAGAATGCCGCCACGAACTGGTACACCGTGTTAGATACCAGGTACGCGGCAAAATCGGCAGTGGAATATACCCTGGCGATGATCACGAAAAACACTCCCAGGAATACATTCTGCAGGATGTTGGAGCCCACCCCCCAGATGCTGTTGCTCAGGATCTTCCGTTCGGCTTTTATGGCTGGCGCCTGCTGCATATTAACGTTGGTATTCTTTTTCAGGTTCACCGCTCGTAAGGGTTATCAGCAGGCAGACCAGGGTTGTGATGATGATCAGTATCCGGCTGTCGGTAAGGGAACAAACGGTTATAAACCCGATCATCCAGCTGATCAGTGAAGCACATAGTACGATCAGCCGGTAATCCCGGCTTTTCGTCAGGTACAACCATACGGCTTTAGCCATGGGTATCAGGATAAATCCCATGAATACCAGGAATCCGAAAATGCCGAATTCCACCAGGTATTTGAGGTACCCGCTTTCCGGCTGGTCGAAGAAAGTGATCTCGCCCTGCGAGAACCAGAAATTATCCGGATCGTGTTTCTCCGTGTACAACTGGTAGTTGCCGATCCCAATGCCCAGCAAGGGATGTACTTCCACTATGCGCAGCGCATCGGCCCAGAACAGCTGTCTTTCTTCCAGCGCACTCACGGTATTGGTCTGGCGGTTGAATACCACGAAGTTCTCCCGGTAAAAGAAAATGACCAGTGACACGATCAGTATGGGCACCGCAAACAATACCTTGTATTGCACGGGGAAAAACAGGAAAAGAAATACCAGCCCCATGGCCAGTCCAAACAAAGCCCCCCGCCCCCCGGTGTAGAACATGGAGATCACACAAAGCAGGAACAGCGCCAGGTTCAGCAACACATGCTTCCGCTCTTTCCCTTGTACCAGCAGGAAGAGGTAACTGATGGCAGCAATGAACTGGGCAAACTTCTGGGGGTCCTGGAAATAACTGGGATACCGGATTCCTTCCTCGGTATCGATGTTGGGATTCATGTAATAGGGCGAAATAAAATTGGCCTCCACGCTGATGCGCAAGCCAAAGATCATTTGCAACACCATGAAAAAGATGGCGATGAATACCACCACCTTCAAATGCCCGATGATGGTATCAATGTATTTCCGGTCGCGACTCAGTTCCGTCACCAGCACCTTGGCAAAGATGAAAATGGAAAAAAACCGAAGCATGCTCATCAGTGCCGGAAAAACAAATTCGGATTGAAAGGCCCCCAGCAATAAGAACCCGATGATGCTGTAAACCATCAGGGCATAACCGGAATCCCGCCCCGGTTTATTGTATACCAGGAAAAATCCCAGGTAGCCGTAAGAGAGTATATCGAAAACCGTTACTACCAATGCCTTCGGCATGAGGTCAAAGATCATGAAAGGCAGCAGGTAGAGAATATAGTTGATGTATACCTTATTCTTTTCCGGTGATCGCATCACCAGGAAGGGGAAATAAGCCAGCATTCCCAGCAGGAACAGGTATGGCAGTGAAAACTTCATGTTGTTGGTTCGGGAAATAAAAAAGGGCTAGTGAGGCATACCTATCCAGTTTCTTTGTGGCGGAACAGGTGTATCTCAATAACCCAACAGATCAATCCACTTTCAGCCGGATATGGGGCTGTGCTTTTAATGCCACTAAGGGATCGGGTGCATCTTCATTGGATTCTGTGGCAACAATAAAACCCATGGAAGGGAGCTCGGCCTTGATGGCTTTGCTCTTAACATCAAATTCTTCCCCTTCCTTCAGCAGGAAAGGCCCGGTGGTCACCACCACCCCGCCGTCCGGATTTACGGGTATGCGCTCAAAGAACAGATCACTGCCCAGCTCTGAAAAGTATTTCAGGACAAAAATCTCTTCTTCGTGGATCACCGCGGGCTGGTGGAACCAATAAAGGAAAGTATCCACACCTTTCACCTGCTGTACAAAGGACAATTCGGATTTGCCCACTTTCACAAACAGGTAACTGTCGGGTAGTTCAGCACCACCGTACATGATGCGTTGGGCATCAAACAATCCCCTTCGCTCGCAGGTAACCGTCTCCACTCCCTTGTTTTCCAAAGTATGGATCACCCGGCTCTTCCACCCGGTTTTTACTTTAACCGCATACCACATTCTTGACACTCCCATCTTCTGATTTCAGGTTTAATGTTGGGGCCCTGGCATGGCTTCGCCTCCTCAGTCACATGCCATGGACCGACTCAGTTAATGTCTCCTACGCTGCCCGGCATCGCCGGACCAGTCAACCCTTACAGGGATGCTGGTTTGATCTCATAACCATAGCCATAACCAAATCCGTAACCACCACTTACCCAGCCTCTCTTTTTCACATCATTGAAAACGAAACAAGGGTTCTTCAAATT
>CBFGLD010000238.1:0-4703 GCA_965649495.1 uncultured Flavihumibacter sp.
GCATTATCGGCGTTGGAAAAGAGGAGGCCTTTGTATATGCACAGCGTGCAGCCAAAGAAGAGGGGATCTTCGTGGGCATCTCCAGCGGGGCATCCCTGGCAGCTGTAGCCAAAAAGCTTTCCGAGATACCCGAGGGCAGTACCGTATTAACCTTCAATTACGACACGGGGGAACGCTACCTTTCCATAGATGGCCTGTATTAACATAAAAACGACCAATCGTTTATCCATATGGAATTGAACCAACTAAATACCACCCTTGCCAAGTTAACGGCAGCAGAGCGACTGGCACATATCTGCTCCCTCTTCCAGGAGGGCATTGTCTTCTCTACTTCCCTGGGGCAGGAAGACCAGGTGATCCATTACCTGGTGGCCACCCAGCAACTGCCTGTCAGCATTTTCACGCTGGATACCGGCCGACTTTTCCAGGAAACCTACGATATCCTGGATAAGACACTGGCCAGGTATAAATATCCGGTGCGCGTGTATTTTCCAGAAAAGGAGCGGGTGGAGGCTTTAGTGACCCAAAAAGGACCCAACAGTTTTTACGAATCGGTAGAAAACCGTAAGGAATGTTGTTTCATTCGGAAGGTAGAGCCTCTGAACCGGGCCCTCCAGGGGGCCAGGGTATGGATAACCGGCCTGCGGGCAGAGCAAAGTGAGAACCGGCAGCAGCTTTCGTTTGCCGAGTGGGATGAAAGCCGGCAGTTATGGAAGCTGAACCCCTTGCTGGATTGGACCTATGACCAGATGATTGCATTTATTCAGGAAAAAAATATTCCTTATAACAGTTTACACGACAAGGGATTTACAAGCATTGGGTGCGCCCCCTGCACGCGTGCCATCGCACCGGGTGAAGACATCCGGGCCGGCAGATGGTGGTGGGAAGCATCCCAAAAAGAATGCGGCCTGCACCAGGTAAAGATCCACAGCTGAAGTTTATCTCAACAATAAAAATCGAAAAGTAACAGCATATATGTCGACATTATCAACCATACCCGCGTTCCCCCGGTCATTAGAGGACGAGAGCATATACATCCTGCGGGAAGTGGCTGCACAATTTGAAAGGCCAGCATTGCTGTTCAGTGGAGGGAAGGATTCCATCACCCTGGTGCGGCTGGCTCAAAAGGCATTCTGGCCAGGCAAGATACCTTTCCCTTTACTACATGTAGATACCGGTCATAATTTCCCGGAAACGATCGCCTTCCGCGACTGGCTCGTAAAAGAGACAGGCGCCGACCTGATTGTACGCTATGTTCAGGACAGCATCGATTCCGGAAAGGTCAAAGAAGAAACGGGCAAATATGCCAGTCGGAATGTTCTGCAGACCGTCACCTTGCTGGATGCCATAGAGGAGTTCAAATTCGATGCCTGTATCGGAGGAGCAAGAAGAGATGAAGAAAAGGCCCGGGCCAAAGAGCGGATTTTTTCGGTACGCGACGATTTCGGACAATGGGATCCCAAAAAGCAAAGACCGGAACTGTTCGATATGCTCAATGGGCGAATCAATATTGGTGAGAATGTGCGGGTATTCCCTATCAGCAACTGGACCGAATTGGATGTATGGACCTATATCAAGGAAGAGAAGCTGCAAATCCCATCTATCTATTATACCCACCAGCGCCTGGTAATTGAACGGGATGGAATGATCTGGCCGTATTCTCATTTCCTGAATACATCGGCAGATGAAGTTCCCTTTGAAGAAACGGTTCGCTTCCGGACAGTGGGTGATATGACCTGTACCGCAGCGGTAGCCAGTTCGGCAAACAATATTGACGATATCATCCGGGAAATACTGTCCGCCAAAATATCAGAACGGGGTGCCAGAATGGATGACAAGCGAAGCGAAGCAGCTATGGAACAAAGGAAAAAAGAGGGATATTTTTAGAAAAAAAGATATGGCGAAAATTGCAGGGATCCTGGTTGCAGCCGGATTTCTTTTGAATGGATCAATTGTTTCCGGGCAGGGAGCCAGGCTGCAGGAAAGAAATTCATTGAGGTGGTTTACCATAAATGCGGACAAAGAAATTAACCAGCAATGGGGTATACACCTGGATGCCAATCACCGCCGATCCGGATTCCTGGATGAATACTACCAGAACCTGGTGCGGGTTGGAGTGAATTATAAACCCGGGCATAATATCCTGCTTCGCGCCGGGTATGTATTCGCAGAAACGGAACCTTTTGGCGAGGCACAGGAACCCATCAGCCACCAGGCATCCAAAGAAAACAGGATTTATGAAATGGCATTGTTCACCTTAAGTCAGAAACATTTGGATATCAGTCATCGCATAATATTGGAACAACGCTGGAATGGAAAGTTTTCAACGCCGTACCTGTCGCAGCAGGACCAGGTGAAATTCAGCAACCGGGCACGATATCGTTTCAGGGTGGACCTTCCACTGAAGCGCAGGAGCCGGCAAGGATTTCCTTACCTGGTGCTGTCGGAGGAGGTTATGATAAACTTTGGAAAAAATATAACGAACAATTTGTTCGATCAGAACAGGATTGTAGCCCTGGGTGGTTACCAGGTTACAAAACAGGTAAAGATAGAATCGGGCTATATGCACCAGTTATTCCAATTATCGCGGCAATACGACGGACGAAACCTTTTCCAGAACAACCATACCTGGACGACAAATGTGTTGCTGAACTTACCCTAAAAACTTTTTACCAGAATAAAACTGATACGAAACAACATGTCAACTGCCAGTAATAATAATTTATATCCCGTATTCCTGAAACTGGACCAGCTCCGGTTGCTGGTAGTGGGCGGCGGGCATGTTGGTGAGGAAAAACTGAATTCCCTGCTGAAGACTTCCCCGGATGCGTCCATAAACCTGGTAGCTCTGGCCATCAGCGACCCAATCCGAAAGATGGCGGTTATCCATCCCCGTTTAACCCTGATGGAAAAAGCCTTTGAACCATCAGACCTTGACGGCAAAGATATTGTGATTGCGGCCACTAATGACAGGGAGTTAAATGCAGCCGTAAAATCGGCAGCAGCAGCAGCCGGTATCCTGGCCAATATTGCGGACACACCGGATCTCTGTGATTTTTACCTGGGCAGTATAGTGAATAAGGGGGATCTGAAGATTGCCATCAGCACCAATGGTAAGTCGCCCACCATAGCCAAGCGGCTGAAAGAAATATTCAATGACGCCATTCCGAACGAGATGGGCGAGGTATTGAATAACATGCAGGAATTACGGTTACGCATGAATGGTAATTTCAGCGAGAAGGTCAGGCAGTTGAATGATATCACAAAGGTTCTGGTGGCAGAAAATCCACCTTTGCGGTTGAATGAGGAGAAAAAATGGAAACGGATTGCCTCACGCATGATTTGGCTATTCGGAGCCATGATTGTTGGCCACATCCTGCTTTCGTCGGTTCCTTTACCGCCCATTCCTGAAATGTGGGGGCTCGCAAAGGAGTATGTAAATCAGCAATTCCTGTTCTTCATGCTGGCGGGTTTCCTGGCGCAATTGGTAGACGGCTTGCTGGGAATGGGCTATGGGGTTACTTCTGCCACCTGCCTGATAACCGCCGGGGTGAATCCTGTATCGGTGAGTGCTGCGATCCATACTTCCGAAATATTCTCGGCAGGGGTCAGCGGCTACAGTCATTATAAGTTTGGTAATGTAAACAAGAAACTGTTCCGGCACCTGTTGATTCCAGGGGTTCTGGGTGCCATTCTTGGTGCGGCCATGCTGGTATTCCTGGGTGAACATGCCGGCAAGTGGCTGATGCCGGTTATTGCACTCTATGCCATGTTTCTTGGATTCAAGATCTTCAGCAGGGCATTCCAGGCCAACGGCAGCAATGTGAAGATCAAGCGGGTGGGTTGGCTGGCGGGCGCCGGGGGGTTCCTGGACTCTTTTGGAGGCGGGGGCTGGGGGCCGATCGTAACGAGTACTTTAATCTCAAAAGGAAAGAGTCCCAGGTACACCATCGGAACGGTAAGTCTCACCGAATTCTTCATCACCATGGCAAGTGCGGCCACCTTCTTTTTCACTGCTGGTGTAGGCCATTGGCCGGTTGTATTGGGCTTACTGCTGGGAGGCACCCTGGCAGCCCCCATTTCTGCCCGGCTGGCAGGAAAATTACCGGCAAAGACCATGATGATAGGAGTAGGGATTATCGTGATGATCTGGAGTATCCGGTTAATCATAAAAACATTCGTTTAAATAATATAATACAAGATTATGGATATCGTAAGAATTGCAACAGCTGGAAGTGTGGATGATGGAAAAAGCACCCTTATCGGAAGATTGTTATTTGAAACCAACAGCATCACCCAGGATAAGCTGGAAGCAATAGAAAAGGCCAGCAAAAGAAGGGGTGTGGATTATACCGACCTTTCCCTGCTTACAGATGGCCTGATTGCGGAGCGGGAGCAGGGCATTACCATTGATGTGGCGCACATCTATTTTTCCACTCCAACCCGGAAATACATTATAGCGGATACTCCCGGGCATTTTGAATATACCCGCAACATGATCACGGGAGCCAGTAATGCGCAAGTGGCCATCATTCTGATTGATGCACGGCATGGAATTGTAGAACAGACCCACCGGCATTATTTCATCACCCAGCTGCTTCGCATACCCTATGTAGTGGTTTGCGTCAACAAGATGGACCTGGTGAATTACTCGGAGTCGCAATTCAGGCAGATCGCTGCACAGTTTGAAGAGTTGGCTTCAC
>CBFGLD010000239.1:0-4684 GCA_965649495.1 uncultured Flavihumibacter sp.
GATAACGATGACGCAACCGGGCAATCCAGGCTGGAAGTAAGACTGACAGACGCCCCCAACCCTAACATCAAGGAAGTATGGGTAGATATCCGGGAGATCCAGATCAATTCTTCAGAAGAAGGAGAATGGACAGCGTTGGGCAATACACATCCGGGGGTATACAACCTCCTAGAACTCACCAATGGGAAAGACACTTTGCTGGCAGACGCCACTATACCGGCAGGCAGGTTGAGTCAATTGCGACTGATATTGGGCGACGACAATTACCTGATCATGAAAGACGGCAGCCGGGTTGACCTGAACACCCCCAGCGCTCAACAATCGGGATTAAAAGTACAAATACAGAATGACCTGGAAGGGGGTGTATTATATCGTCTTGTACTGGACTTTGATGCTGCAAAATCCGTTGTGGAAGCGGGTAACAGCGGTAATTATAACTTAAAGCCCGTAATCCGGGTCATTTCGTTTGTGCCTTCAGGTGGTATCGCTAAGGGATTTGTAGAGCCTTCTGCTGAGTTAAGCACCATTTATGCCATCAAGGGAGCAGATACAGTAGCCACTACATCAACCGACGAAGGTAATTACCAGTTTTATGACATTCCGGCCGGTGATTATGAATTCCATTACTATGGTCCGGAGACCTACGAGATGGCCAAAGAGAATGTAGCCATTACACTCGGGCAGGTAACCATTGTAGATACGGTAAAGCTTGACCTCAAATAATAACGACAATATTCATCGAAATAAAAGTCCGGACAGTTATCCGGACTTTTTTATTTCGATTATTGAGGATGGCCAGGTTAAGTCTTTAGTATTTAATCATTGCATTGAACCTATTTTCTCCGGCGCCCAGTTCAGCTGCTGCGGCATTGCTGATACGAATCGCCAGGCCGGAATTCTCCCGAATATCCGATAAGTTACCCAGCACTTTAGCGTATACGGATTTATTGGTAGCGGAATTAGTAACGAGGATAATGGTGCCAACGGGAACGTTATCCATGAGAGCATAATACTTGCCATCTTTCCAGCCGCTGGTGCTGCGAAAGATATTGGCCACACCACTATGGTTACGGGAGCCGCCGCTGAATTGTTTTTTAAAATAGCCGCCCTTAAAATCAATTTCCGGGAGTGATGTTGAAGTATTATTATCCTGGCGGGTAACAACAGTGGCAGGTGCCTGGATAGCCGGTTGTTTCTTTTCCGAATCCCTGGATGGGATCGGCGTGGTTTCTTTCGGCGGTGTTACCGGAGCTTTAGGATTTACTGCGACTGCTCTGGTACTGGCTCCGGCCAGGGCGGAGAGTTCTGGTTTCACTTTGAGGTGGCCAACTACCAGGTCCATTCCTGCTTTCACCTGGTTGCGGTTAATACCGTTCCATTTTTCAAGCTGTTCGATAGGGACTTTATTGTTATTGGAACTGACCCGAAACATCCATTCACCCTCTTTCACCCGGTAATAAACGGGTACCAGAACTTCACCCCCACCCTTCCTGTTAAGCTGTGAAAAGTTAGACGGAAGCAGGGGCACTTTAACCAGTTGCCCGATAGAGAGTCCTTTATTAATATCCAATCCATTGAAGGGAGCGATTTCTTTAGGACTCAGGTTATAGAGTCTGCCGAGGCTGTACCAGGTTTCCCGGGGTTCCACTTTATGTTGCAGGTAAAGAGACGAGCCGGACCTGAGTACATGGAGATCGGGCTGAGCATAAAGATTTGCGGTAACCAGGAAGGCAGCCAGGAAGGCGGAAGTATAGAATACAGGTAATTTTCGCATGAGGAACTGAATTTTAAGACCCTGCAAATATGCAGGATTCTCCTCAAAATCAGCGCCAAAATGCAGTTAAGCCAGTTTTAGGATGCGCCATTCTTTAGGATAATAATTATTAATCCGGTTCGGCAA
The DNA here is from genome assembly GCA_965649495.1 of uncultured Flavihumibacter sp. Classification (GTDB taxonomy): domain Bacteria; phylum Bacteroidota; class Bacteroidia; order Chitinophagales; family Chitinophagaceae; genus Flavihumibacter. The sequence continues at coordinate 1,901 of CBFGLD010000239.1, forward strand.
AACCTTGATCCAGCCAAGTGGATACGATTTATAAGACGCCAGGTTCCAGCCTGGGGTTAGTGATGGAAGTGACCAATCTTCTTTTCTGAGGTATGCGAGCGCTTGTTCCTTATTAAGCGGTGCTGAAGGAATCGAGGCAGACAGTTTACCACTCAGGGCAAGTGCATGTTCCGGTACCAGGTCTTTGGCTGAAAGTTTACCCATGAGTACACCGGCATAGCGTATGTACAGCGATCTGAGGTGCAGGAGGAGGTTTTCTGTGTTAGGGTGCATCGCCAAAACAGAACCATTAACAGTTATATAACGCATACCCGTATCCGCCAGCCAGCGCTGGAGTAATGAATGTTCTTTTTTCGGAACCTCGTCCCATTTCGGGCGACCGGATATCCGGTTGATACTGCCAGCAGGGGTAGTTTTACGGAATACGGCAAGGAAAAAGCCTTCCCCTTTCAGTTTATCGGGGTAAAATCGATAGCAGGCGGCTTTACCCTGAGCAGACAGGCTGGTGACAATATTCCATTCCGGGTTAAGGTGCAGCGTAACGGAGGTAGCATTCAGCGTGTTGAGGATCCAATCAGCAATGGCTTCGTCTTCTTCCACCGAATAAGAACAGGTAGCATAAACCAGTATGCCGTCCTCTTTCAGGGAAGGCCAGGCGTCTGCCAGTATCCGCTGCTGGCGCTGACTGCAGAGGTTTACAAGGTCTGGGCTCCAGTTCTCTGCCGCGGAAGGATCACGCCGGAACATTCCGCTGCCGCTGCAAGGTGCATCTACCACCATTACATCAAACAAACCGGGCAGTGAGGAGAAATCGCGGGGATCATTGTTGGTCACGATGACGTTTCCTCCCCCCCATTTTATGCAGTTTTCTTCCAGGATCGCAGCTCTGGAACGGATCACTTCGTTACTGACCAGGACACTCTGAGGAGACAAAAGGGATTGGATATGGGTAGATTTTCCCCCAGGGGCGGCGCAGAGGTCCAGCACCCTAAGGGGGGCAGAAAGCTCTGCTGCCTGTTGAAGTGCTTGTTCCAGAAACATACTACTGGCATCCTGAACATAATAGGCCCCGGCATGCAGCAGGGGATCAAAAGTGTATACAGGGCGATGAGTTAGGTACCAGCCGTTTTTTGTCCAGGGGACCCGGGACTCCAATTCCACCGCAGCGTCTTCCAGTTCTTTTATTTTGGCAGGGTTGAACCGAACAGAACTCACTTGCTGACCCGATTCATGGATCCGGCAAAAACCATCCGGATCAAAGCCCGGGGCATCCTCAAATGCCTTCAGTAAAGCGGGAGTTATGATCAAACTGTTATATTAAAATGCAAAACTAAGGCATTAGAGGTTCTTGATCTCCGTGGCCAGGTCTTGCAATACTTTTTTAGCATCACCGAAAAGCATGGAGGTTTTGGGTCGGAAGAAAAGGTCGTTCTCAATTCCTGCATAACCGGGTTTCATACTCCTTTTGTTGACGATACAGGTTTTAGCCAGTTCTACTTCCAGGACTGGCATACCATAGATGGGAGATTCGGGATCGGTTTTAGCGGCCGGGTTGACGACATCATTGGCGCCAAGTACCAGCACCACATCGGTATTGGAAAACTCTTCATTGGCAAGTTCCATTTCGTGAAGCTGTTCATAGGCCACGTCGGCTTCTGCCAGCAAAACATTCATATGGCCGGGCATGCGTCCGGCAACAGGATGGATCGCATACTTAACATCCACACCTTTTGATACCAGCAATTTTTCCAGTTCATGACAGGCGTGCTGGGCCTGTGCAACCGCCAGTCCATAACCGGGAACGATCATCACTTTATTGGCATAACTCAACAATACGGCAGCGTCACCGAGGTTGATCTCTTTATAACTGCCCTGTTCCTTTTTTCCACCAGCAGCCGCGGCATGACCCGAGCCGAAGGATCCGATCAGCACATTCACCAATGAGCGGTTCATGGCCCTACACATCAATATGGTCAACAAGGTTCCTGCGGCCCCAACGAGGATGCCACCTGTAAGCATGGCCTTATTGTTATAGAGGAAGCCACCGCATGCGGCAGCTACACCGGTAAAGGAATTGAGCAGGGAAATTACCACGGGCATATCTGCGCCACCAATAGGCAATACAAACAGTACACCGTAGGCCAGCGCCAGCAGGAGGATCGTATAGAAAGTGAGGTTGTTAGCATTTTCGAATACACCGATCATCCAGGCCGACAATCCCAGCAGGATCAATAAAAAAATAATATTCACGAGATGTTGGCCTTTGAATGCAAAGTCTTTAACCCTCCCGTTCAATTTACCCCAGGCCACCATGCTGCCGGCAAATGAAATGGCACCAATGACAAGTCCGGCCAGGATGATCAGCATTTGTGCGGTCCATTCACCATAACCGGCGCTGGAAGGAAAAATATCGGTTAGGCTGATATTTTTTGTGCGGTGAATGTCATGTGCCAGGTGATCAAACTCAACAATAGAGATGAGGGCGGCGCAGGCACCTCCCATTCCATTAAAGAGGCTCACCATTTCGGGCATGGCGGTCATCTTGACTTTTTTTGCCGCGAGTGTTCCCACCACTGCTCCGATAATCAATCCGCTGAATATCCAAACATAGTTGCCCAGTTTATGGCCGTTATCATCCTCATACAGGAAGATGGTACCCAGGATGGCGATCACCATTCCTGCTGCAGCAATCAGGTTTCCGTTACGGGCAGTGGCTGGGTTGGACAACATCTTCAATCCAAGAATGAAACTAACGGATGCCAGGATATAGATGATGGTTAGTAG
>CBFGLD010000240.1:0-4639 GCA_965649495.1 uncultured Flavihumibacter sp.
GGACAGTGCGAAGAAACAATTCCAGCAGGTGTTCCCGATGATGAAAAGTTTCGAGTACTGGTTCGGTCCCTACCCCTTTTACGAAGACAGTTATAAGCTGGTGGAATCACCACACCTGGGCATGGAACACCAGAGTGCTGTTGCTTATGGCAACAAATACCGGAATGGTTACCTGGGGCGCGACCTTTCCGGGTCGGGATGGGGACTGAAATGGGATTTCATCATCATCCATGAAACGGGGCATGAATGGTTCGGCAATAATATCACCACGAAAGATATTGCCGATATGTGGGTACACGAAAGTTTTACCAATTACAGTGAAACCCTGTATACCGAAAGCCAGTTCGGGAAAGAGGCCGGAAGAGATTACCTCGTGGGTATCCGAAAAAACATCCAGAACGACATCCCCGTGATCGGCACCTACGGTGTTAACCGCGAAGGCAGCGGCGACATGTATTACAAAGGATCCAATATGATCCATACCATCCGGCAGGTAATGGATAACGATTCCAGTTTCCGGACCCTGTTGCGTGACATGAACCGCGAATTTTACCACCAGACGGTTACATCGGCAACCATTGAACAATTCATCAGCCAGCGTGCCGGGAGGGATCTTTCCAAAGTCTTCGACCAGTACCTGCGCACCGTACAGGTTCCCCAACTCAGTTATAAAACAAAAGGTAAAAAGATCCTGTATCGCTGGGAAAACTGCGTGGATGGATTTGATATGCCGGTAAAAGTAACCATTGATGGAAAAACAAGCTGGCTGCCAGCCACCACCAGCTGGAAAAAAGTGAAAGGCGATGCCGCCACGCTCAAAGTGGACCGCAATTTTTATGTATTGTCCAAAAGGTACTGATCCTCGGTAAACAGACCACAAATAAAATACCGCAAAGGAGTGCCTCAGGTGACAACCCTACAAGGGAATACGGAAATTGGCATACATAAAGGGCAGGCGGCAAGGCAACTCCAGTGGCTGGCTTACAGCGGCCTGCCCGCGCCGATGAAGCGGCGACGGTAGTAATCTTCGTTCAGGTCGCTGATGACCACCCCGCTGGAAGTGGAGGCGTGAACGAATTTATTGTTGGTAAGGTAAATACCCACATGGGAAACGCCACCGCTGGTATTAAAGAAAACCAGGTCGCCCTGTTGCAGGTAGTCCACCGGGATCTTCTGCGACTTGTCATACTGTTCCCGGCTGGTGCGGGGTAATGTTTTGCCAAAAACGGAACTGGCCATGGTACAGGTAAAGCCGGAACAGTCGATACCAGCGCGGGTGTTGCCGCCATAACGGTAACGCGTACCGTACCAATCCTCGATGAAGCGCAGCAACGACAAGTTGGTCAGGTTCTCCACCGTTTCATTCAACAGGATCGCATATTTGAACTGCAGGTCGGTAACATCTTCGATATTAGTGTAGATGCCGGATGAATTGCCCGAGGCAGGTCCTTCCAGGCTACCGGTATTGGGGTAAGCGGGATTACCGGGGCCTGACTCGCCGGGGGTCAGGCTTATGTTCTCGATGAATTTGGGACTGCTGTGCCGGGTGCGTTTCACAGTGGGTGCATGGGAGCCGGTATTTTTCAGGGGACCGCAGGCTGCGGCCAACAGGCTGATTGTTAGGATATATGCTAATTTCTTCAAGGATATTTGTCTTTACAATTGGATAATTGGTGCAAAAATAGCGTTTTCTGATTTTATGGCCTGTTGCCGGAATTTTGTTACTTGCAGGCCTATGTCCAGATTCTCACACCTGCATTGCCATACCCAATATTCCCTGCTGGATGGAGCCGCATCCATACAATCACTTTATAAGAAGGCAGTAAAGGATAATATGCCCGCCATTGCCATTACGGACCATGGCAATATGTTCGGGGCATTTGAATTTGTTTCAGAAGCGTATAAGCATAAAGGTGAGGACGGAAAACCATTGGTAAAACCAGTGGTGGGCTGTGAGTTTTACGTGGTGAAAGACAGGCACAAAAAGGCCTTTACCAAGGAACAAAAGGATGAGCGCTACCACCAGGTATTGCTGGCAAAAAATGCGGTGGGATACCAGAACCTGATCAAACTAACCTCCTTAGGATTCACGGAGGGCATGTACAGCAAGTACCCGCGGATTGACAAGGAACTGATCGAAAAATACCACGAGGGCCTGATCGCCACCACCTGCTGTATCGGGGCTTATGTGCCGCAAACGATCCTGCACGACGGGGAGGAAGCCGCCGAAAAGGAATTCAAATGGTGGCTGGACATATTCGGCGAAGATTATTTCATCGAACTACAGCGCCACAACATGCAGGAGCAGGAACTCATCAACCAGAGTCTCCTGAAATTTGCGAAAAAATACCAGGTACCGGTCATCGCTACCAACGACAGTCATTATACCGACCAGGACGATGCCAATGCGCACGACATCCTGCTCTGCATCAATACCGGCGAAAAGCAGAGTACTCCCGGCTTTGACGATTTCGTAAACGATGACGCCAACATCCGGAACCGCCGCTTCAAGTTCCCCAACGACCAGTTTTATTTCAAGAGCACGCAGGAGATGAAACAGCTCTTCAGCGATGTTCCGGAAGCCATCGACAATACCAACCTGATCGTGGACCGGGTAGAGTTGCTGAACCTCAAGAAAGATATTTTGCTGCCGGCATTCCCGATCCCGAAGGAGTTCCAGGTACACGGCGACAGCAACCTGAACCAGTGGGAATTCCTGAAGCACCTCACGTTCGAGGGGGCCAAAATGCGGTATACGGATATTACCCCGGATATCCAGGAGCGGCTGGACTTTGAGTTGTTCACCATCAAGACCATGGGGTTTGCGGGTTACTTCCTGATCGTGAGCGACTTCATTAAAGCGGGCCGCGAGCTGGGCGTATTTGTGGGTCCCGGCCGCGGATCGGCTGCCGGTTCCGCCGTAGCGTATTGCATCGGGATCACGAATATCGACCCCATTAAATACAACCTCCTGTTTGAAAGATTTCTGAATCCCGACCGGAAGAGTATGCCGGATATCGATACCGATTTCGACGACGATGGCCGGCAGAAAGTGATCGATTACGTGGTACATAAATACGGCAAAAACCAGGTAGCGCAGATCGTGACCTATGGCACCATGGCCGCCAAGATGAGCATCAAGGATGTGGCCCGCGTACTGGACCTGCCGCTGGCAGAATCCAATGCCCTGGCCAAGATGGTGCCCGACAAGCCCGGCATTGAACTGGGGCGGGTACTGGCGGCGCCCATCACGGCCAAAGAAGGCCCCAAATCACTGGAAGAGAAAGAGCAGCTCCAACAGGAGGACCTGGAAAATGTGCGGAAGCTCCGCGAGATCTACCGCGGAACCGATATCCGCGCACAGGTGCTGAAAGAAGCGGAACGCCTGGAGGGGTCGGTGAGGAATACCGGGATACATGCGGCGGGTATCATCATCGCTCCCGATGACCTCATGACCATCATCCCGGTCTGTACTGCCAAAGATTCGGACCTGCTGGTGACCCAGATAGAAGGCAGTATCATTGAGGATGCCGGTGTAATCAAAATGGACTTCCTTGGACTTAAGACCCTCACCATTATTAAGAATGCGTTGGCGATGATCCGGGAAAACCATGGGGTGGACATCGTGATTGACGATATCCCGCTGGACGATGCCAAAACTTTTGAACTCTACCAGCGCGCCGATACCATCGGAACTTTCCAGTTTGAAAGTCCGGGTATGCAGAAATACCTGCGTGACCTAAAGCCCGACCAGTTTGCGGACCTGATCGCCATGAACGCCCTGTACCGCCCGGGACCGCTGGCGTATATCCCCAACTTCATTGACCGGAAGCACGGCAAGGAGCCCATCACCTATGACCTGGAGGAGATGAAGGAATTCCTGGAAGAGACCTATGGCATCACGGTTTACCAGGAACAGGTGATGTTGCTGGCGCAAAAGATCGGTGGCTTCAGCAAGGGCGATGCCGACGTACTGCGAAAGGCCATGGGTAAGAAGCAGAAATCGGTACTGGACAAAATGAAGACCCAGTTCGTGGAGGGCGCGGTAAAAAAAGGGCACCCCGCGGACAAGCTGGAAAAGATATGGGCCGACTGGGAAGCATTTGCCCAGTATGCATTCAATAAAAGTCACTCCACCTGTTATGCCTTTGTAGCCTACCAGACCGCCTACCTGAAGGCCCACTACCCTTCCGAATACATGGCGGCCGTGTTAAATAACGCCGGCAGCATTGAAAAGATCACCTTCTTCATGGAAGAGTGTAAGCGGATGGGGCTGGAGGTATTAGGACCGGACATCAATGAATCCAAAAAAGGTTTTGCCGTGAACAAGGGCGGCGCTATCCGGTTTGGCCTGGGAGGTTTGAAAGGCGTAGGTGAGGCGGCGGTGGATGGCATCATATCCGAGCGGCTGCAGAACGGTCCCTTTCCCTCCATTTTTGACATGATCCGGCGGATCAACCAGCGGGCGGTCAATAAAAAGACCCTGGAAAGCCTGGCTTATGCCGGGGCGTTCGATTGCTTTACCGAGCTGCACCGCGCGCAGTATTTCCATATTCCAACCGGTGATACCACTACGGGACTGGAAAAGATCATCAAATACGGTAACATACACCAGGCACAGAGCCAGGGAAGTACGAAT
>CBFGLD010000241.1:0-4628 GCA_965649495.1 uncultured Flavihumibacter sp.
CGGTGGTGGTGGCGCTGCTGCTGCTGAAGAAAAGACTGCTTTCAATGTAATTCTGAAGAGCGGTGGTGCTTCTAAACTGAACGTGGTTAAAATAGTAAAAGACCTGACTGGTCTTGGACTTAAAGAAGCCAAGGAACTGGTTGATGGTGCACCTAAAGCAGTTAAGGAAGGCGTATCCAAGGCAGAAGCTGAAGATATCGCAAACAAACTCAAGGAAGCCGGCGCTGATGTTGAGATCAACTAATCAGATAGCTGATGAAGGTATAAGGCCCCGGGTTTCCCGGGGCTTTTTGTTGGCACGCCGGAACAGGCAAACGGCCCAAAAATTTGTTCATTCCCGCTAATTCCTTAACTTTGCCCTCCGTTTTAAATTGATCAGCTATATAGCAAGGAAGCTTACGAAATGGCCATTTTATAGTAACTTCCTAAATATCAGTGCACTGGGAAGGTAAAACTGTCCCTTGGATTTTATTTTGTCGACGATTATTTAAAGCTTTAAAACCGGTTTAAAATACATATGTCTTCTACTAAACTGAACACCAGGATCAACTTTGGTAAGATCAAACACCTCGCTGAAGCTCCTGACCTGCTGGAAGTGCAGATTCAATCGTTTAAAGACTTCTTTCAATTAGAAACAACTCCCGACAAACGCAACAATGAAGGCCTGTTTAAGGTGTTTAAGGAGAATTTCCCCATCACCGATACCAGGAATATTTTCGTGTTGGAGTTCCTCGATTACTTCATTGATCCGCCGCGTTATACCATTGATGAGTGTATGGAGCGCGGGCTTACCTATGCAGTACCCTTAAAAGCCAAACTGCGCCTGAGTTGTAACGACGAAGAGCATGTTGACTTCCAGACCATTGTTCAGGATGTATTCCTGGGTAATATTCCGTATATGACCCCTCGCGGCACTTTTGTGATCAATGGTGCTGAGCGGGTGGTGGTTTCACAGTTGCACCGTTCCCCTGGTGTGTTCTTTGGTCAATCCATTCACCCGAATGGAACCAAGATCTATTCTGCCCGGGTAATTCCTTTCAAAGGTGCCTGGATGGAGTTTGCTACCGACATCAACAACGTGATGTATGCTTACATTGACCGTAAGAAAAAATTCCCTGTGACCACTTTGTTGCGGTCCATCGGTTTTGAAACGGACAAGGATATCCTGGAGCTTTTTGGAATGGCAGATGAGGTGAAAGGTGAGAAAAAAGCCCTGGATAAGTATCTGGGTAAAAAGCTGGCAGCCCGCGTTCTGCGTACCTGGGTTGAAGATTTTGTGGATGAAGATACCGGCGAAGTGGTTTCCATTGAGCGGAATGAAGTGGTGTTGGAGCGGGATACCATCCTGGATGAAGAGGCGATTGAAATGATCGTTGATATGGATGTGAAGAGTGTATTCCTGCAACGTGAGGATGTTGGGGGAGATTATGCGATTATTTATAATACCCTTAATAAGGATACTTCCAACAGTGAGTTGGAAGCCGTTCAGCATATCTACCGCCAGTTGCGGGGAGCAGATGCTCCGGACGATGAAACCGCCCGTGGTATCATTGATAAATTGTTCTTTTCCGACAAGCGCTACGACCTGGGTGAAGTGGGCCGCTATAAGATCAACCGTAAACTTAACCTCAATTATCCCCTTGATCATAAAGTACTGACCAAGGAAGATATTATTGAGATCATTAAATACCTGGTGCGCCTCACCAATGCCAAGGCTGAAATCGATGATATCGATCACCTGAGCAACCGTAGGGTGCGTACCGTAGGGGAGCAGTTGTATGCCCAGTTTGGTGTAGGTCTCGCACGTATGGCCCGTACCATTCGGGAACGTATGAATGTGCGTGATAATGAAGTATTCACCCCGGTGGATCTGATCAATGCACGTACGCTGTCTTCTGTTATCAACTCGTTTTTTGGTACCAGCCAGTTATCCCAGTTCCTGGACCAGACCAACCCGTTGTCTGAGATCACCCACAAGCGTCGTATCTCAGCGCTGGGTCCCGGTGGATTGAGTCGCGAACGTGCGGGCTTCGAGGTTCGTGACGTTCACTATTCACATTATGGACGTCTTTGTACCATTGAAACTCCGGAAGGACCCAACATTGGATTGATCTCTACCCTCTGCGTGCATGCGAAGATCAACGAAATGGGCTTCATCGAGACTCCCTACCGGAAAGTGGAAAATGGCAAGGTCAACATGAAGGAACTGACTTTCCTGAGTGCTGAAGAAGAAGATACCGCCAAGATTGCACAGGCAAATACCCCGCTTTCCGAAAAGGGTGAGTTTGTGGAAGAAAAGGTGGTAAGCCGGGAGACCGGCGACTTCCCGATCCTGGATAAAACGGATGTTGAATTTATGGATGTTGCGCCAAACCAGATCGTAGGCTTGTCTGCATCACTCATTCCATTCCTGGAACATGATGATGCCAACCGTGCGCTGATGGGATCGAACATGCAACGCCAGGCTGTACCGTTGATCAAACCCCAGGTTCCATTTGTGGGAACAGGCCTGGAAGCGAAAGCCGCCCGGGATTCAAGGGTGCAGATTATTGCTGAGGGTAATGGTGTGGTTGAATTTGTTGACGGTAACGAAATTCATATCCGTTATGACCGGAATGATGAGCAGCGCCTCGTAAGTTTTGAAGAAGACCTCGTGGTGTACAAACTCACTAAATACCAGAAGACCAACCAGGAAACATCCATCACCCTGAAGCCCGCTGTTAAAAAAGGCCAGCAGGTGAAGGAAGGAGAGTTTCTGACAGAAGGATACGCGGTACAGGGAGGTGAAATTGCACTGGGACGTAACCTGAAAGTGGCTTTCATGCCCTGGAAGGGATACAACTTTGAGGATGCCATCGTTATCAACGAAAAAGTGGTTCGGGAAGACTTGTTTACTTCGATTCATATCTCAGAATATGAACTGGAAGTACGGGATACTAAGCTGGGTGAAGAAGAACTTACCCCTGATATTCCCAACGTTTCTGAAGAAGCAACCAAAGACCTCGATGAGAATGGTATCATCCGGATAGGTGCCCATGTGAAAGAGGGAGATATCCTCATTGGCAAGATCACTCCAAAAGGAGAAAGTGATCCTACCCCAGAGGAGAAACTGCTTCGCGCCATTTTCGGTGATAAAGCCGGTGATGCAAAAGACGCATCTCTTAAAGCTCCGAACGGAGTGGAAGGGGTTGTTATCGATAAGAAACTTTTCCAGCGTGCCAAGAAGGATAAAAATGCTAAAGTACGCGAGAAAGCCGCCCTTGAGAAAGTAGAGAAGGTTCACGAAAAGAATGAAGCGGATCTCCAGGAAGTTCTTCTCACCAAACTGCAGACCCTTTTAAAAGAAAAGCCGTCTGCTGGTGTAAGCAATAATTTTGGTGAGATGCAGATTGGAAAGGGTGCCAAGTTCACCGCCAAGAATCTTGCTGGATTAGATTTCCTGAACATTAATCCATTGGGATGGACAGGTGATGAAAAGATCGATAGCCAGATCAATATCCTGCTGCACAACTTCAGCATTAAATACAATGAGGAACTGGGCCGGTATAAGCGGGAAAAATTCAATATTTCCATCGGGGATGAACTTCCTGCCGGCGTATTGAAACTGGCCAAGGTTTACCTGGCTGTTAAGCGTAAGCTTAAGGTGGGTGATAAGATGGCGGGTCGCCACGGTAACAAGGGTATCGTTGCCAAAATTGTCCGTGCAGAGGATATGCCGTTCCTGGAAGACGGAACACCGGTTGATATCGTACTGAATCCTCTTGGTGTACCCAGCCGTATGAACCTGGGCCAGATTTACGAAACCGTTCTGGGATGGGCTGGAGAGAAACTGGGCGTTAAATTTGCCACTCCAATCTTTGACGGGGCATCAACGGATGAAATTGAACAATACTGTACCCAGGCCGGCATTCCTATGATGGGCCATACACACCTGTATGATGGCGAAACGGGCGATCGTTTCCACCAGAAGGCAACGGTGGGTATTATCTATATGATCAAACTGCACCACATGGTGGATGATAAAATGCACGCACGTTCTATCGGACCATACAGCCTGATTACGCAACAACCCCTGGGTGGTAAAGCCCAGTTTGGTGGTCAGCGTTTCGGTGAAATGGAAGTATGGGCCCTGGAAGCGTACGGAGCGTCCAATATCCTTCAGGAATTACTCACCATCAAATCGGATGACATTATAGGTCGGGCCAAGACCTACGAAGCCATCGTGAAAGGTGACAATATCCCGCGGGCAGGAGTTCCGGAATCATTCAATGTATTGATACACGAATTAAGAGGATTGGGTCTGGACCTTAAGTTCGATTAATAAGTTGATAAGCCGGCAGGCTAAACATACTGAAACTCAAAGCCACCTGAAAAGGTGGCTTTTTTTATTATCTTGTTGCCTTCCCATTTTTGGTTATTATGAAGTTAAACGTAAAGTTACCAATCTGGTCTTTCTTAATGCCAGTTGTTGCTTGGATCATTTTTGCCCTGCAACAAACCAATCCCAGTCCATTTTACCAGGTATTACTGAGCATAGGGCTGATCGGAAGTGTATTAGCTGGTGTGTACCATGGAGAAGTGGTCGCGAATTATGTGGGAGAACCGTTTGGTACTTTATTGCTGGCTGT
>CBFGLD010000242.1:0-4599 GCA_965649495.1 uncultured Flavihumibacter sp.
GAGACCCAGATCACCACCCACCGCCACCACCACCGCCGCCCCTGCCACCGCTGGAACCACCGCCGCTGCTTCCACCCCCACTGCTGCTGGGCGGTGTGGATGCCGACGAAATAGTGCCCGACAATCCCGAAGACATGGAACGGCTGAGATCGCCCAGGGTAAAGCTTCTGCCAAAACTTCCCCCGGTATGGTAGTAAGCCGGCTGGTAACCCTCCGCAATTGCTTTTTGTAACAGGGCATCAAACTTTTCAGCCCACTCGTTCTCTACCCCCAGCGCGATGGCATAGGGCAGGTACTTTTCAAACAAATCCAGGGTCTTTTCCGGCACCGCCAACTGCTGGTATACCGGTTGCTCCGTTTCCTTCAGGTACATCCGGAATCCCTCGATATGATCGGTAATGGCCCGCCCTTGCGCAGTATAAGAACTCATGATCCGGGAAAAAACTACCTGGATGATGACCATGGCGAGCAATACCAGCAGAGTGAAAATCAATATAGGCCTGGAATAATAACTCAGGTTGAAAATGAATGAAACTACAATGGCCACCACCAGTAAAATTCCCCCGAGCCAACTGTATCCGCTGTTACGCTGGAACATGCCCTGGGCAGACTTCCTGAACCCGCTGTTCTGGAATTTTTTTCGGAGATTTTTTTCCAGGGAGTCACTGATCGATTTCAATGTACTGTTATAAGTTCCCCGCGAAGCGGTCTGTCCGTATAAATCAGCCAGGCTAAAGCCATAATTAATGTCCGGGGCAGGGATGGAAGCACGACCAGCCGGGGTGGGTTTTTTAAAGGTGTAGGTGGTGGTTTTGAACAGGGTACCTTTTTTATTGACCACAATATCCAGCTGGCGGTTAACGGCCGCTTCCACCAGGGAGGCGGCAAACAGTTGGGTGGTATATTGCTGGTGCAGCAGGAATCCCGTTTCGGCCGCACGCAGCGATGCCGGAGGTTCAAACTGGGGAATGATGGTCCCTTTCGCCGGATCCCGTCCTACCCGGCGCCAGGCTAACAGGTAAAACAACAGCATCCCCGTTCCCAGCAGGCTTAACACGGGAACGATATAATTGGTAAGCAAAAAATCGGTGTTCCTGTCCAGGCTTCCGGGAGGCTGGAGAATGCCCTTTCGCACCGATGCGGCAATGGTAAGTCCTTCATTCGGCCCGAACCTTTTTTTACCCATAAACAAAATGGAGCTACTGTCTGTCAACCGGGCGGAACAATCCCTTGCCGTAGAACCCTGGGGACCGGTATAACAGTCGTACTCAAAAATGGCAGCACCAGCAGGGAAATGGACCCGGCAACTAATGGTGTCTGCTGAAAATACCCATCCGTTTCCATTCACATTCCAGTAAAATTCATCTTTGTTGGTGTGAAAGAGCAATTGCCGCCGGGTCTCATATTCCAACTCGTACCGGAAGACCCCTTCGGGTAATAACACCTCTTTTTGACCAATAAGGATGCGCGTTCCGTTGGTAAGGCTTTCTTTTAAATACGGCTCTTCTTTTCCATTCAACCGCACTGCCAGTAGCCGGAATCCGGTACGGGTCCAGGTTCCATTGCCGGCTTTGTACCGGGTGGGGAAGTCACGAACGATACCTCTCTGGATATCATCGTTATCAGACCTGCCCGCTGTGGCGCCCTGCCCGGCACTGTTATAACCGAGTCCATTGAATACCGTGATGGTTTCCAGTACCCGGATGACACCGTCTGCCGCAATACGGATTTCGGAATGAAAGGACAGGATGCGGTCCGTATTGTCTTTTTCAAATAGTTGGATAAAGTTACCCGAGTATTCAAATGTTTTATCGATCGCCTCCCGTGCAGTGGCAAGGTATTCTTTCCGCGCCTTCTCGGAAGAGGGGCCGCTGTCGGGGAAGGTCCTGTATTTTTTGTCTAGCAGGAGGTAATTATGCTGCATCACTGCCTGGAGCACCTGGGAAATCCTGGTCTTAAATGCGGGGTAACGATTACGGATATCCGCAGGAGATACATCTTTCTCAGCTCCCAGGTCGTACATCTTCTGCAGCACCATGCTGTCAAGCATGTCTTCTGATATATAACGGGAACTAATATCCGATAATTCAAATACCTGCGCCCTAAGTCCTGATACGCCTGTGACCAGAAGGGATATGCATGCCAGCAGCACCGCCAGGTGTTTCCGTAACCGGCACCATTTTGCCCGTATCATCGGAAGGAAACTTTGGGCACGGCTGTTGCTGCCGCGTCTTCTTCAAAGAATTTTTCTTCGCGGAAGCCAAATATGCCGGCCACAATATTTCCTGGAAATGTTGAAACGGCCTGGTTGTAATTTCGCACCGTTCCATTATAATAACGGCGCCCCTGGTTTAATTTGCCTTCCATGTCTCTCAGGTCCTGCTGTAGCGACAGAAAATTTTCATTTGCCTTGAGGTCCGGATACTGTTCGGCCACCGCAAAAAAATCCACGAGGGCCCTGTTCATTCCGTTAGAGGCTTCCATCTGTTCGGATGGCGTGCTGGCACTGATACTTTTGTTGCGCCATTTGACCACTTCTGCCAGGGTGCTGCTTTCATGAAGGGCGTATCCCTTTACTGTTTCCACGAGGTTGGGGATCATATCACTTCTTTGTTGCAGGAAGGTGCCGATCCCACTCCATCCTTCCCGTGTCAGGATCCGGAGCCGGGTTAACCGGTTATAAAAATAAATGAGCAGCAGAGCGAATACCGCAATGGATAGTACAATGATCAGCGTAGAGGACATATGATAAGATTTGGTCAATCAAATTAAGGAATAATTCCGGACCCGCTGAAAGCCTCAAACTTTTCCCGGAAAGCAGGCAGTTGCCTGCTTTTAGAGGCCTGTTCAAATGCGTACGCTATGGCCAGCAGCCCGGGTTCACTGTAAGCGCCACCAAAAAAGGAAAAACCCACCGGCAATCCATATACCATTCCGCAAGGAACCGTTATATGCGGATATCCCGAACTGGCGGCGGGTGCCGTCAGGAATACATCTCCCCAACGATCTCCGTACCAAAGGTCGATACTGCAGGATGGTCCCATGGTGAGCCCGCCGATGGCATCCAGCTGGTGCTCCTTCATGACTCCATCAATAATTTGCTGGGAACCCTTATGCGATTTTTCCCATGCCTGTTGGTACTCCTTCGATTCTAATCCTCCAAGAGCTTCACAGGCTTCCAGGGTTTCCTGCTTGAAATAAGGCATAGCGCGCTCTTCATTTTCCCGGTTAAAAGCGATCACTTCTTTAAGGGTCTTTATTTTGGCATTACTTGCTGCCAGGTATTTATTGACTCCCGCCTTAAATTCATATTTCAGCACGGTATATTCATCACCTCCCAACTCGTTGATCTTTTTGAGGTAATCGATCTCCACCACGGTGGCCCCCTGGCTGGTCAGTAATTCTTTTGCCTTTGCCAGGACAGCAATCATATGATGGTTATTTCCCGGGGCCGCTTTGTCGATCCCGATGCGCTTACCTTTGAGCCCCGAAGGGTCCAGGAACCTGGTATAATCCTGAAAACTTTTTCCTTTGCTGGCTGCAGTGGCCTCATCGCGCTCATCGATACCCGTTAGTACGCCCAGCACGATGGCAGCGTCCCTAACGGTCCTGGCCATGGGTCCTGCAGTATCCTGTGTGTGGGAGATCGGGATGATGCCGGACCTGCTGATGAGCCCAACGGTTGGCTTGATCCCTACGATACCATTTACGGCTGAGGGGCAGGTTATGGATCCGTCTGTTTCGGTTCCTATGGCCACCACGCATAGGTTAGCGCTGGGAGCCACACCTGAACCGGAGCTGGAACCACAAGGGTTGTGGGTCAGAAGGTAAGGACTCAGCGTCTGGCCGCCACGGCTGCTCCAGCCCGAACAGGAATGGCTGGAACGAAAATTGGCCCATTCGGATAAATTGGTCTTACCCAGTATAACGGCCCCGGCTGAACGAAGCTGTCTGCTCACATGCGCATCCTGCGGAGCGATATGCCCCTCCAGTGCCAGGGATCCTGCAGTGGTCTGCATCTTGTCTGCCGTGTCTATATTGTCCTTGATCAGTACCGGGATTCCATGCAACGGCCCCCTGAGTTTGCCCTCCTTCCGTTCCGCATCCATCGCGGCCGCAATAGCCAGCGCATCGGGGTTCAGCTCGATCACCGCATTCAGGCGGGGACCTGCCTTATCGATCCTGGCAATCCTGTCAAGATAGGCCTGGGTCAGCGCTACAGCGCTCAGTTCGCCTGCGTTCATTTTCTGCTGGAGATCATCAATGGTGGCTTCCAGGTAGGGGAAGTCATCGGCAGCTGGTGTTGGTTCCTTGTCCTTTGCGGGCTCCGCGGCGTCTTTACAGGCACTACCCAATAAGGAAAGGGATAATCCCGCGAGTGACCCATTCCATAGAAATCCTCTCCGGTTCATGTAGTATATTTTTATGGAATATAATAAACGTGGAAGATTATACGCGAAAATTTCCCCGCTTTCCCCGGTTCTGCCGTGAAAACAACAGTTTTTCCGCTGTTTTACCTTTGGCCCGGCGTTTGAATTAATCTGGTAGGTTTTTCATAGGATATTGGATTATAAAACGGGCTGTATTTCTATACTGGCC
>CBFGLD010000243.1:0-4572 GCA_965649495.1 uncultured Flavihumibacter sp.
CCAATCCTTCTGCGCAAGCGCCGGCAGCGCCAGGAGGGTCAACCACAAAGCAGCCACCACAGTAATACTATATATAGGCACGTCTAAATTTAATTTTAGTCAAATATAATTAAATCCGTCGGATTAAACACAGAGGGGATTTTATTACCCGGAAAAATAATATTACGCGCCTTTGGCACGTTATTAGCAAAAGCAGGTTCATTATGAAACATGCAGAAAAAATATTTCTCGTTGCCATCTTCACCTCACTGGTGCTGTTCTACTCCCTGGCAGTAGTCATTGTTGGCTAGGAACTGGTGGGCAAATGCATCTGTGGGTGCAAATGAACCTGTGGGCGCAAATGAACCGGTTGTAGTGTAGCTTTGCGCCATGCAGCCAGTTATCAGACCCATTGAGCCCCGTGACAACAGTGCCATCGCCGCGGTGATCCGCGCCGCGTTGGCCGAGTTTGGCGCCAACAAGCCGGGGACCGTATATTTCGACGAATCCACCGATCATCTTTTTGAATTGTTCCGGCAGCCGGGCAGTGCGTATTTTATTGCCGAGTGGCAGGGCCAGGTGGTTGGCGGCGCGGGCATTTACCCCACGGAAGGCCTGCCGGCGGGCTGTTGCGAGCTGGTCAAAATGTACCTCACCCCTGCTGCCAGAGGTACAGGTCTGGGCCGCACACTTATCAGTCTTTGCCTGGAAACGGCGCGGGACCTGGGATTTCGCCAGGTGTACCTGGAAACCATGCCCGAGTTGAGGAAAGCGGTAACGGTGTATGAGAAGTTCGGGTTCCGGTACCTGGATGGACCGTTGGGCAATTCCGGCCATTTCGGATGTGATGTATGGATGCTGAAGGATTTGGACCAGGCCTAAGCCACTTCGTTTCCCGCCGGAGTCACTTCGTACAGCCCGCTGAACAGGTACAGCTTGCCGGTGGCCAGCTCCTTACACTGGTAGCGTTTCCGCAGCTTTTTCCCCTTCCGGAAAAGCCTCCCCCCTTCGATAGCAAACAAAGCCCCCTCCGCGATCTCTTCCACCAGGGTTCCCCGGGAATCCGGGTGATCGTATCGCCGCAATACCCGCATGAGGGGTTCATCGGCACAACTGCTGGCTGGCAGGTTGTGGAGACTTTTCAACAGCGCCTGCTCCACATCTTCGGGAAAGATCCCCTTCCCCAGGAATTTCTCCAGCAGCAGGCGGTAAAGCAGTTTCCATTCCTTGCCGTGGGCGGCAACCCGATGACCGTAGCGATCGTAAGTAAGCAGGTGGGCCAGCTCATGCACCAGGGTGATCAGGAAAGAATACGGGTTCAGGTTGCCGTTGACCGAAATGCGGTGGTTCCGGTCCAGGTGCGCATGCCGGTAATCCCCCAGCACCGATCTTCTTTCGCGGGTAATGGTAAGGTGTACTTTATGGTCGTGCAGGTAAGTGGCCACCAGTTCAAATGACCCGGGAGGCAGGAAATGCGCCAATTGTTGCAGGGGGTATTCCTTTTTGGGCATGGTCAGGATTGCCGGGTTTGCTTTAAGACCACCCGCAATTCAATGAACGTGTACAATAAATACAAAAACATGATGCCGAATAAGGCGGGTTTGTTCACCTGGTCGCGGGCCACATAGATATATACAAAAGCGGCAATGGCGATCCCGAACAGTTTCAGCAACATGCCCCCGTACATGCTGCGCAGGAAGACCTGGGTGGAAGTATTTTGCGCGGCGCTGGCGTGCATCCAGGTGGATACCAAAAATATCAGGAACAGAAAACTGTTTCCGCCGATGAGCACCGTGGTGTTCAATCCCGCTGCTTCCAGGCGGGCACGCAGGAGAAAGAGTACGATATTCACGACGGCAAATACCAGGAGCAGGATTTGATAGGGATTTTTCTTACCGGGATTTGTTTTTTCCATTTCGATCAGCCGCTGTTTCTTTTACCAGTTTATAAATGGTGACAGCAATTACGAGCAAAGGTAAGATCCAAACCAATAGGGGCACAGAAATGCCCGTGCGCCGGTCGAGCCACAGACCGGCCCAAATAGAAAAACCCAGGGCAACCATCAGCTGGCTGCCCAGGCCTATATAACGCATCCAGGGAACGGGATCCTCAGGCTGCTTTATCTTTTTGCTTTTCATTTACCACGGTGGCGGGTTCAGCGGCGCCCATATGACAAGCCCCGTTAAAGGTTGCCGCCGGTTCAATTTGCAGTTTTCCCGCATAAAGGTTGCCATTCACCACGGCACTGGCCTTCAGCTGCAGCAGTTCCTTCACTTTCATGGTACCCACCACTTTTCCCATCACATCGCTCTGCTGGCAGTTGATATCGCCTTCCACGGCACCATTGGCGCCGATCACCACTTTTGCGGTGCTGTGGATATTCCCGATCAGGGTGCCGTCGATCCGGAGGTCGCCATTACAGGTGATATCCCCTTTCAGGGTGGTGCCGTTGCCGATCAGGTTGGTGCTGTTTCCACCGGTTTCGGAGGCAAACTCAGATTTGGATTTTCCGTTGAACATAGTCTGGATTTTAGTCAGTAGTTATTTCGGTTACCGGGATCTTCAGCGCGGTGGTATCCAGCTGTACGCTGGTATCCCCCTGCAAGACCCCTTTGATACTTTTTAAATATTGTTCCCGGTATTGCATGGACTGCTCCAGGGAATCGGTTTTGATCTTCAGCAGCCGCAACTCCCTGGTGGCACTGGCACTTCCATAACCCGGGATGTACATTTTCAGCGGTGTAAAAACGATCAACGCTACCGTTAGCCCCGTCAGCAAAACAAAAATAGTGCTCATCCCGATGTACACGCTCAGCCTGCTCAGTTTGAAAGTGACCACTTCCTCATAGGTATCATCATTCATCACCACCAGGCGGTACCGGTTACGTAAACGTTTAAAGGTGGTATTCGTATTGCTTTCGGACATTAAAATTGTTCGGTTTCAGTAAAAAAAGCCGCCACAACTTACATAAAATTCGAGCCAAATAATTTGGCTAACTTTAAAATAATTTTCTTGCAGGAGAGTTATTATCCATTTAGTTTGCGCTAATGATCAATTTCCGGGGCACTCAACACCTACTTATCCTGGTTCTCCTCCTGGCATATTCAATGTACGGGATGGGGCAGCCTACGCTTGACCCGGATATGAAGAAGCCGAAGAAATATGAGAACCGTATCCTCCGGTCGGAGAAAACCGGTCAGAAGAAATTCACCATCCCGCGCAGGTTTGTTCAAAACACCTTTACCCATTATAATTACTCCTTCAATGCGGAGGAGAAGCTGAAGCAGGTCATTGCCAATGCCCGCCTGCAGCACCTGGAGGATTTTGAGCTGCTGCTGCCCTTTTACGATTACAATATGGAGTCCACCTCATCCCAACGTACCGAGCTGGATTCCGTCATTTATAAGGCGAACGCGGGGATATTGCTGCACGATCTTCGCAGCAACTGGATGGATAATCTTTACCTCCTGATGGGGCAGGCTTATTATTACCGCAACACGTTGGATACGGCCTGGATGACCTTTCAATATATGAACTATGCCTTTTCTCCCAAGGAGGAGGATGGCTTTGACAAGGTGATTGCCAGTAATTCCAACGAGGGCGGCAACGCGATGAAAGTGGCCACGGCCGAAAACCGGAACCTGCTGCAGCGGGCTTTTTCGGAACCTCCTAACCGGAACGATGCCCTGGTATGGATGGTGCGAACCTATATTGCTTCGGGGCAGATGACCCAGGCTGCTTCCCTGATACAGACCCTGAAAAACGATCCATTGTTTCCGGAAAGGCTGCAAACAGCCCTGGCCGAGGTCAACGCCCTTTGGTTTTACGAGCGCAGGCAGTACGATAGTGCGGCCTATTATTTGGAGAATGCCCTGCCGGGTGCCCAGGACAAAACGGAATTGTCGCGCTGGGAGTTCCTGCTCGGCCAACTGTACGGGCTCAGCAACCAGCCGGAGCAGTCGCGCGATGCCTTTCACCGGGCCATCAAACATACGGTGAACCCGGTGATGGAAGTGGCGGCCCAGTTACAGATTGCGCAGCAGGTCGACAGCCTGGACCAGGGCAGTTGGGAGATGGCCATTGCGGCCCTTCAAAAGATGGCCAGGAAGGAACGGTATTCTACCTACCGGGACCTCATCTATTATACGATCGCCAAGCTGCAGTCCCGTCGCGGCCAGTTAGCCGAAGCCCGGGCCAGCCTGGTGAAGAGTGTGAAGTACGCGCGGCCGGAGAATCCCACCCAGCGGACCCGGTCCTACCTCTTGCTGGCTGACCTGGCCTACGACGAAAAAGATTACCTGCCGGCCCGCTCCTATTACGACAGTGTGGATGTGGGGTTGTTACCGGACACCCTCTCCGGGATTATCGGCAAGCGCCGGGAGGTGCTGGGATACATGGCCGGTCAGTACGAGATCATTTTCCGGCAGGACAGCCTGCAGCAGCTGGCGGCCCTACCGGAAGCGGAAAGAGAGGAGCTGCTCCGGAAAATGGCCCGGGCGATCAGAAAGCAACAGGGGCTGAAGGAGGACGCCGCGGGCGGGCAGGCGGGTGCTCCGCTGCAGTCGCAGTTGGGCAACAACGCTCCCACCGAC
>CBFGLD010000244.1:0-4571 GCA_965649495.1 uncultured Flavihumibacter sp.
CCACCATCCCTGATCACGGTGTGGATTACTGGACCGGAACGGTATATACCACCAACCGCCGGGTCTGGGAACACGACGAAAACTTCAAGGAGTACCTCCAGCAGGTGCGGGCCTATGCCATCGATATGGAAACGGCTACCATCTTCTCGGTAGGTTTTTACAATAAGATTCCAACCGGCGCGCTGCTGCTGGTCAGCGATTCACCCATGGTTCCCGAAGGGGTCAAGACCGAAGAAAGCGACAAGAAAGTGACGACTGAATTCGTGGAACGGCATATCCGCATCGGTATCGATTCACTCAAACAACTCATCAACGACGGACTAACGGTAAGGCACCTCCGCTTTTAATTTTAATACGCTGCGCAACCTGGAAATATGAATAAACTACTGATGGCGATAGGGATATTGGCAGTGATGGCATCCTGCAAATCAGCACAGCCTTCCGGCACTGCCCTTACCGGCAGGCTGGTGATCAGCGAACTGTGCAACCACTATGTGGTGGCCGTGGAAGCCGGCTCGCTGGATAGCTCCCTGCTGGCGGCCAGCTGGACCGATACCAAACGCGGTGCCACCTACCGGGATGTTTTCACGGTAGCCAGTCGCTGCAGTTTTGCGCAATCGGGCCTGCAGGAAGGCGATCGTTTCACCTTTGAGGTGAACGACTCCGGCACCACCGAAAACTGCGCCGTATGCATGGCCTATTACCCCGTGCCGGAACAAACGCTCCGGATCCGGAACATCCATAAAATTGATTGACCCGCTTTGTCTGTTACCCCGCTTTCCTCACCTGTCCAGCCACCCGTGCTGGAGATCCGGGATCTTTCCGTGGCTTTCGGCGAAGGCACCGATCCCGCCGCCTGGCAGGTGGCGGTGAAAGACCTTTCCTTTTCGGTTCACCCCGGTGAGATCCTTGCCGTGGTGGGAGAATCCGGTTCCGGCAAATCGGTTACGGCCTTGTCGCTGCTCCGCCTGCTACCCGCCAAAACCACCCATTACCCGGGTGGGGAGCTGTTGTTTCGCCGGGGCGATAAGAGTATCGACCTGCTCCGCTGCCCGGAAAAGGAAATGCGAAAGATCCGCGGGGCGGGTATTGCCATGATCTTCCAGGAGCCCATGACCTCGCTGAACCCCGTCATGACCTGCGGCGACCAGGTCATGGAAGCCATCCGGCAGCACCGCAGGATGAGCCGGACAGCAGCAAAGGCCCGCACCCTGGAGTTGTTCCGGCTGGTGCGCCTGCCCCATCCGGAATTGCTGCTGCGGCGCTCCCCGCACCAGCTCAGGGGGGGACAAAAACAGCGGGTCATGCTCGCCATGGCCGTCAGCTGCGACCCCGTGCTGCTGGTGGCCGACGAGCCCACCACGGCACTGGATGTTACGGTGCAGAAAAACGTGCTGGAGCTGCTGCGCGACATCCAGCGGCAGACCGGGATGGCCATGATCTTTATCACCCACGACCTGGGGGTGGTAAAGGACATCGCCGACAAGGTGGTGGTGATGTACCGCGGGCAACAAATGGAAACCACCACGGTCAAAGACCTCTTCCGGCAACCGGCGCATCCTTATACCCGGGCCCTGCTGGCCTGCCGGCCGGTGATGCACCGCAAAGGAGAAAGGCTGCCGGTGGTGAGCGATTTCTGGACGGGAGCCGCTGGTGGCGGTACTTCCGCCCCGCGGGAAGTTGGCGGCAGTAATCCTGAACTGCTGGAGGGGCCGAAAGGGGTGGTGGTTACACGCACCGGTGTTGCGGGCATCGGTGATGCGGGTATCGGTGATCAGGGCTCTGACGTTCCGGCCAGCGATGTTCCGGCCATCGATGTTCCGGCCATCGAAGCTTCGACCCTTACCGTGGCGCCGGAGCCCCTGCTGCAGGTCCGCGACCTCCGGGTATGGTTCCCTTCCCGGAAGAACCTCTTCGGCAAACCGCTCGACTGGATCAAAGCGGTGGACGGGGTCAGCTTTGACGTCCTGAAAGGAGAAACCCTGGGCATAGTGGGGGAATCGGGATCGGGGAAGACTACCATTGGCCGAGCCCTCCTCCGCCTGGTACCCACCCACTCCGGACAAGTGCTGTACCAGGGTACCGATCTGCTGGCCCTGGAAAAGGATAAGCTGGCACCGCTGCGCAAGCACATCCAGATCGTCTTCCAGGACCCCTATGCTTCCCTGAACCCGCGTATGACCGTGGGCGATGCCATCCTGGAAGCCATGACGGTTCACCGGGTAGCGGAAACCTTAGCGCAGCGGCGCGATAAAGTGGTGGATTTGCTGGAAAGCGTTAACCTGGAAGCCGACCACTACCGGCGATACCCCCATGCCTTCAGCGGCGGACAGCGGCAGCGGATAGGGATCGCCCGGGCACTGGCCCTGCAGCCCGGCTTCATTGTGTTCGACGAAAGTGTCAGCGCGCTGGACGTAAGTGTACAGGCCCAGGTGCTGAACCTGGTCAACGACCTGAAGGCCACCTATGGGTTCACGGCCATCTTTATTTCACACGACCTGGGAGTGGTGCAATACATTTCCGACCGGATCCTGGTGCTGCGGGCCGGTAAACTGGAAGAGATCGGTCCGGCAGAACAGGTGTTTCACCACCCGGTTTCTGCTTATACCCGGCAGCTGGTGGAGGCCATTCCCGGTAAATGATTTTTTTTACGTACCTTCGCAGCCGTTTAACATCATGCCGTAACATGATAACAAACCCGGTGCCGTAAGACCGGGCTGTAAGACACCCCTCCAAGGAACCACGTTCTCCGGTTTGTGTCGTGTGGCTGATGGTTGTAAAAAACCATTTTATACATGAAGCTATCACAGTTTAAGTTTGATCTGCCCCTCAACCTTATTGCCCAGCACCCTGCGAAAAAAAGAGAAGACAGTAGAATGATGGTCGTGCACCGCAAGACCGGCAATATTGAGAACAAGAATTTCCGCGACATCCTCGAGTATTTTGATGACAAGGACGTTTTCGTCGTTAACAACACCAAAGTGTTTCCTGCGCGTATGTATGGCCGTAAGGAAAAGACCGGTGCCAAAATCGAAGTTTTCCTCCTGCGTGAATTGAACAAGCCCAACCGCCTGTGGGACGTGATCGTTGATCCCGCCCGCAAGATCCGTGTGGGTAATAAACTGTATTTCGGGGAAAGCGATGAACTGGTGGCGGAAGTGATCGACAACACCACTTCCCGCGGCCGTACCATCCGTTTCCTGTGGGACGGAACCGATGAAGAGTTCCGCCAGATGCTGGAGTTCCTGGGTGAAACCCCGCTGCCCAAATACATCAAACGCAAACCCGACGAAGAAGATAAGGAGCGTTACCAGACCGTATATGCGAAACACGAAGGCGCGGTGGCTGCCCCTACTGCGGGACTCCATTTTTCCCGTGAACTGATCAAAAGGCTGGAGATCAAAGGCATCCGTTTTGCCGAAGTGACCCTGCATACCGGCCTGGGAACCTTCCGCCCCATTGAAGTGGAAGACCTCAGCAAACACAAGATGGATGCAGAGTACTACCGCATCGAGGAATCTTCCTGCCAGATCGTGAACAAGGCCAAGACCACCGGCCACCGCATTTGCTCCATCGGCACCACCACCATGCGGGCCATCGAATCCTCCTTTACGGCGGAGAAACTGCTGAAACCTTCCGAAGGCTGGACCAACCACTTCATCCATCCGCCCTACCAGTTTTCGATCGCGGATGCGCTGGTCACCAATTTCCACCTTCCCAAGACCAGTCTCCTGATCATGACCTGCGCCTTCGCCGGTTACGACCTGGCCATGGAAGCCTACAAAAAAGCCATCAAGGACAAGTACCGTTTCTTCAGCTATGGCGATGCCATGCTGGTGATTTAGGTCCCGATTTAGGTGTCTGACACATGTTCGCAGGACGTCCGGACATGTGTTCGCAGGACGTCCGGACATGTGTTCGCAGGACGTCCGGACATTATATTAGCCGTGCGGTAATTCCGTGCGGCTATTTTCTTGTTACATTCGTACACATGAAGCCATTATTATTTGCCTGCATGCTATTCACCTATTCGCTCACCCACACGCTCACCCTAAACGCACAAGATATCCTGCCCCTGTACCCGTCCGATACTATCCCTAACAGTAAACCAGCAACAGAAGCCGAAAGATCGGAACAGGGCGGTGATGGAATCCTGCGGGTGTACAAAGTGAGCCAGCCATCCCTGGCAGTTTACCTGCCTCCTGCCGGCAAAGCAAATGGTACGGCCGTGATCATTTGTCCCGGCGGCGGTTACCGCCTGCTGGCGGCCTCCCACGAAGGCGCGGATATAGCCCGGACCTTCAACGAATGGGGTGTAACCGCTTTTGTACTGAAGTACCGCCTGCCCGATGAGAACATCATGGAAGATAAAAGCATTGGCCCGCTGCAGGATGCACAGCGTGCCATCCAGCTGGTGCGGGAAAAGGCCAAACTATGGGCCATAGACCCCAGGCAGGTGGGCATCATGGGTTTCAGCGCCGGCGGTCACCTGGCGGCCATGGCTACCGTACATTACGATGACCCGAAAATCGCTAACCCGCTGGGCACCTCCCTGCGGCCCGATTTTGCCA
>CBFGLD010000245.1:0-4532 GCA_965649495.1 uncultured Flavihumibacter sp.
ACAGTAGAATATCGTGCGGAGATCCCCGGGGGAGGGGCCGCCCTGATATATGACTGGACAAAAAATACGGAGCCGGTAGTGGATAACAGGGTGCCCTTTGACTTTGATGAGTCAGGAAGCATCAGGCGGTTTCGGTTAGACGGAACTGTGAATGTTCGGGTGAAGGATTTTAATGGCGCGGTGGTTTGGGAAAAGGAGTATACAGCAGATGATGAGGAGCTGAAGGAGATAAATGTGAAGCTTAAGTTGCAGCGTCCTTTTGTATTGGAACCGGGCGGCGGAACGGGTCCTGAAGGTGGTACAGGAGCTGAAGGAGGCGACAAAAAATTGCGCGGCCAGTTACTGGAGCTAACGGGTAATTGTCCACTGGAGGAAGCCACTGTGGTAATACAGGTAAAAAAAGAAGGCGATGAGATCTGGAAAATTGCGGGAGCGGGAGTAACCGACAAAGGCGGCTATTTTTCCATGAGCTATCCTGCCGGCGATTTCGAAGCAGCGCAGGCGTTGGTATCGGTAAACCCGGACAGCCCGGTAAACATTGAACTCCGGGAAAATATGCCTGGTGCTTCTCTTCCGGAATTTATTTACCTCATGTTGCAGGGAGCGGAATGTGTAGCGCAGGAAGTGGAAGAAGATGATGACTGCGGTTGTCATACCGTCAAAAAGCCCAAGCGCCTTCCGGACCAGGCTGACCTGATCGATTCGGATGAATATACTCAGGATATGGGCGCTGGTTGCATGAACCTTACAACGCCCAACCGAACCTTACGGGAATATGGTTACCAGGCGGTGGTGCACCTTACGGACCCGGATGTAGCCAATTATGTACTGGAGAAAGAGACCGATGGGGATGGCAACCTGAAGTATAAACTGACCGGTGGGGCCAGCACCATCAGTCGCGGTCTCATCAATTTACAGAATCCTATCCGCTGGCAGGACAGTCCGGATTCCGATGCGAATCTCTCTCTGTACCAGGCCGTTTCGGTGGCAACCGGGCATATCCTGCATTACAAGTCGGTGTTCAAGGCGGATGGGTATTCGTTGGGTGAGTTATTGTATTCGCTGCCGCTGGCGCCTGGACAAAAAAAACAGATCGTCATGTTCGATTCATCGCATTCTCTCACCGGTGCGGAATCGCAGGTGATTTCACAGGGAGAATCCTTGAGTGCCAGCCTGGTAAACGACCGGGAGATTACCGATCAGCTCAGTGGGGCCATAGATGAGGCGATGCGCGGAAGAAGCAGTGCCAGTACCAGTGGTATCAGTGCCGGGTTGGGAGCGGCCGGTTCCATGGGAGCATTTGGTGCATCGCTGGGAGTATCGGGTGGGTATGCGAATTCTAATTCATCGGCATCTCAGAACAGTTCAAGGGATATCTCGCAATTCTTTGGGGAGCGATTGCGGCAAAGTATCATGCAGAATGCCTCCAGTTACCGGCAGCTCAATGCTACAGTGGTGACCACCGTTCGTGAGGGGCAACAATACGGAGTAACCACCGAAGCGGTTGCCAATCACAACCATTGTCACGCTGTTACCATGATGTATTTCGAGGTGTTGCGGCACTATGCCATTTACCAGGAACTGAGCCATGTGGAAGAGTGTGTATTTGTTCCGTTGCTGATGACCAATTTTACAGCGGAGAATATCAGCAAATGGAAGGATGTGCTGGCAGCTAATCTGCTGCCGGTGCCTTCCAGTACCTACCTGCAGCCGGTGAAATTCCTGCTGATCGGCCGGCAGCATCCCTTGCTGCGGGCTTTTGATGCCAATGAACGGATACGGACCAATTATGCGAATGTGGAATATCCTGTCGGCAGGTTTGCGGATGAAAGAATGAATGATATCAACGGGCAGATGCGCATACGCATCCATATTCCAAGGCCCAAGACCAGGTTCGACCGGATACTGTCCTTACCTGTCATAAAAAAAACAATCACTTCGCGGGGTGATGTGGATGTTGCGGGAACCATCGGTGACAATATCAAGGATGCTGTGGTAGGCGCTGTGGTGCCCTGTGCGGCAAAGGGCCCCAGCATCAAGTATGAAACCAATAGTACGGAAGTGCTCACCCGCGGGGCCATATTTGATATGTTCATGACCCTGGATGCCAACTATGAGAACGTACCACCGGCTAAGTGTATCCGCGTAAATTTTGACAGCGTGGATGTATTTGAACTTCCTTTTGGTCTGTATTTCCAGGGAGACCTGACGCCCACACCGATGGACTTTTTTGCGGGGATGGATAAGGAAAAAGAATTGTGGACCGCCTATGCGAAGATCCTGGGCATGAGTGTGCGGGAGCTGTTCAAGTACTTCAACAACAACGTGGTGGCCGATTGGGACCGGATTTTCAATGAGCATATTGCACCCATGATAGTGGAGAAGTTAATGGAGGATTCGAGGTTTAATTTTGCGCCACTCGGTAATCTTGACATTACCTCCATGGAAAAATATCACGGCGGAGACCGGGTGATGGTTTACAATGTGCAGGGCAATAGTTCCCTGAAGCGATCTGCTGTTGATCAGTTGCGTGTAGATTATGCATCACCGTTATCGGGATCCGAGAAAGCCAGTTTTTTCAATTTTGTCACTTTTAAACTGGAGAGTATTACTTTGAACTACACCACTGATTTCAGCAGTGGAACGCTGATTCGAAGGAGTGGTACCAGCAACGATTTGCGGGACGGCGTTCCTAATATGTCAACTCCGCTGAACCATGAAGAGAAGCGGAATCCCCGCAACGAAGACAAAGTGCTGGTGCGGCAGTTGCTGGAACACCTGAACAGCAACCTGGAGCATTACAATAAGTTGCTCTGGTACCGCCTGGACCCTGACCGGAGGTTTATGTTACTGGACGGTTTCAGTATCCAGGTATACGATGACCTGGGATCGCCAGCCGGTTACCGCAGCCTGGCGTCGGTGGTCAAAAACCAGCTCATAACGGTAACGGGTAACTCCCTGGTATTCCCGGTAGCAGCGGGGTATAAGGTGAGTCCCTCTTATATCACCGCCATTAACCCCGAAGATGGAGGCCGGGTAGCAGTGAGCCTGCTGGATCATTATAAGCCATCGAGGCCGGTACCCCCTTACCGGATCAGCGTGCCCACGCGTGGGGTATACCTGGAAGCCATGCAGGGAGTATGCGATTCCTGTGAGCGCGTGAAACCGAATTCATCACAGGACTGGAATAAGTTCCCGGTAGAAGAGCCTACGGCTATTATGCCGGTAACCACGCCAACGCCGAGGATCACGGACTGGAAAGCCGCCTTCAAGGATTTTGCAGCACCGATGATCAATATCCAGAATGCACCGGAAGCACCCGCACCGGGTGCAGGATTGGCGGGCTTGTCAGAGTTGTTAAGCAAGGCCGGGATATTCAATGACATAACCGGGTTGCAGGGCAACCAGCAAAATGCCATCCGCACCTACCTGAGTAACCAGGAAAATGTTCGGGCCATGGCAGAGATGGCCAAAGGGCTGGCGATGCAGCAGCACAATACCGAAAATTCGCAATCTATTACGGACAGCATTAACCAGGCCCGGCAATCGGGAGCGATAACACCTGCAGAGGAATCAAACCTGGTGCGCCAGCACCTGCAGCAGCAGATCGATGGAGGCGACAGGATGAGGGAAGAAGCCAGGGGCCAGCGGGAGCAGGAACGTCCATCCCTAACCGAAGCAGCCATAGAAGCGGTGGGGCAAGGCAGGGCCGTTACAGCGCAGCGCACCGACAACGATGGGAATGTGGAATCGGTAGAGATCAGCGAACCGGCATCGCCGGAAGGGGGAAATGCGGTAAATGTTTCTTATGAAGTGTTTCCCTTACAGCAGCCCTCGAGCTTGTTATGCTGGGCCACGGCAGCCACTATGATGGTGAACTGGAGAAACCGGACCAGCAGCACTATCCCCGCTGTGTTACGGGATGCGGGCCGGAACCTCACTCCACCGGACGAGAATCTTTACGTGAACATGTTCACCAATAACCAGGGGTTACAGGCAAGTCAGAAGGATGCATTCATACAGGCTTTGAACATGATGGGAGAAGCACCGGCCAGCTATACGGTGCAGCAGTATATCCTCTGGTTGCAGACCTACGGGCCCTTGTGGATCACCACGGATTCGTCTACTGCAGCGGGAGTATTCAGTCCACATGCGCGCATCCTGACAAAAATAGCAGGGCCATCCGTTGAACAGACTTCCACCCTGATGTTCACCTTTAATGACCCCGCTACCGGTGCAGAAATCACCCAGTCATTTGATGCATTCCTGGCAGCCTATGAACAAATGGTGACGGATAACCCGGGCAGCTTGTTCATCCAGATTGTTCATTTCCGGGATCCGGTGCCAGCGGGAGAAGGTCAGGCAGTAACAGCGCCTGCAACGCGCACCTGGATGGGAGGTGTGCCCACATCAGGATCCGGGATGACCGGAGTCAAGCAAGCCATGCATACCCGTGCGGTGGCAGAATACCAGCACTGGCACAATGGGGGAAGTCATGCAGGAAGTGCCTGGTGGGAGACCGATAATGATGC
>CBFGLD010000246.1:0-4527 GCA_965649495.1 uncultured Flavihumibacter sp.
GAAAACTCCACCATGGAGATGGGGGACCGTTAACCCTTAAAACAACCAACATGAAAAATATTCAACACCTATATTACAACGGTGCCGTTGGTTTGTTTGAATATGGTGGTATTAAAACGTAACAAATATGTTAAAGCGGACCCTTAAGCAAGCACTCTTACAACTGCGCTCTTACACCAGCGCCAGCTCCAGCACCTGCTGCATGGTCTTCACATAATGGAACTTAAGCCCCTTGATGAAATTGGCATCGATCTCCGCCACGTCTTTTTCATTCTGCCAGCACAGGATGATATCCTTCAGTCCCGCCCGCTTGGCCGCCAGCACTTTTTCCTTGATGCCGCCCACGGGTAATACCTGCCCGCGCAAGGTGATCTCCCCGGTCATGGCCAGGTAGGGTTTTATCTTCCTGCCCGTAAAAGCGGAGGTCAGCGCGCTCAGCATCGTAATGCCGGCACTGGGACCGTCTTTCGGCACCGCGCCTTCGGGTACATGGATGTGCACATTCTTCTTCTGGAAGACCTGGGGGTCGATGCCCAGCTTCTTCGCATTGGCCTGTATATAGGTGAGCGCCGTGCTGGCACTTTCCTTCATCACATTTCCCAGGTTGCCCGTCAGCCTTAATTCTCCTTTGCCCTCTGAGAGCGTGGTTTCAATGAAAAGAATGTCCCCGCCTACATAGGTCCAGGCCAGTCCCACCGCCACCCCGGGCATGTTCGCGGTTTTATAGATCTCGTTGCTGTAGCGCGGTTTGCCTAATATCTGCTCCACATCACTGATGGCCAGGGAGGCTTTCACTTTTCCCTTAAGGGCGTACTGTTTGGCCTGCGCCCGCATGATGGATGCCAGCTGCCGGTCCAGTTCGCGGACCCCGCTCTCTCTCGTGTAGTCTTCCACGATCTTTTCCAGCACCTTATCCGTGATGCGGAAAGGGATCTTCGCCAGCCCGTGCGCCTCTTTCTGCTTGGGTACCAGGTGCCGCCGCGCGATCTCTACTTTCTCTTCCACCGCATACCCGCTCAGGTCTATGATCTCCAGCCGGTCACGGAGCGCCGGTTGGATATTATTGATGTTATTGGCCGTGGCTATGAACAATACTTTGCTGAGGTCATATTCCAGCTCCAGGTAGTTGTCGTAAAAAGTGTTGTTCTGCTCGGGGTCCAGCACTTCCAGCAGGGCCGATGAAGGATCGCCGCGGTGGTCAGCGCCTACCTTGTCGATCTCGTCCAGGATCATCACCGGGTTAGAGGTCTTGGTCTTGCGGATCGATTGCAGTATCCGGCCGGGCATCGCCCCGATATAGGTTTTGCGGTGACCTCGGATCTCACTCTCGTCGTGCAACCCGCCCAGGCTCAGCCGTACGTATTTCCGGCCGATGGCACTGGCAATGCTGCGCCCCAGCGAGGTCTTGCCGATACCGGGAGGGCCCACAAAACAAAGGATCGGGCTCTTCATATCGCCCTTCAGCTTCAGCACCGCAATGTATTCCAGGATGCGCTCCTTGATCTTGTCCATGCCGTAGTGGTCATTGTCCAGCACCTGTTTGGCATGCCCCAGGTCATAAGAGTCTACCGTGTAATCTCCCCAGGGCAGGTCCAGCATCAGGTCCAGGTGGTTGTACACCACCGAATAGTCGGGCGTGGAAGGATGCATCCGCTCCAGCTTCTCAATGCCTTTCTGGAACATATCCTTGGCGGCGGCTGTCCACTTTTTCTGCTCCGCCTTTTTCTTCATCTCCTTAATCTCCAGCTCATTGGTATCGCCTCCCAGCTCTTCCTTGATGCTCTTCATCTGCTGCTGCAGGAAGTACTCCCGCTGCTGCTTGTCCAGCTCGGTCTTGGTCTTGTTGGTCAGCTTGTTCTTCAACTCCGCAAACTGTAATTCCCGCTGCAACAGCTTCATCAGCAACTCGGCCCGCTCCCGGATATCAGGGGTCTGCAGGATCTGCTGCTTCTCATTCAACTCGGTGTTGAGGTTGCTGCTCACAAAATGGATCAGGAAGGAGGGATGTTCAATATTCTTCAATATGATACCCGCTTCGGAGGGCATATTGGGCGACAACTGGATGATCTGTGTGGCCAGGTCCTTAATATTGGAGATATAGGCCGCAAAATCTTCGTCCTCGGGTGGCGCCGGCTCTTCCAGCAGCTCTACTTTGGCCCTGAAATAGGGATCCTGGGAGGTGAACTCCTGTAAGGCAAACCTTCTTTTTCCCTGGATGATCACCGTGGTGCCACCATCGGGCATCTTGATCTGCTTCACGATGCGGGCTACCGTTCCGGTGGTCTCCAGGTCGGCAGCACCGGGGTCCTCGATATTACTGTCTTTCTGTGCCAGTACGCCTACCAGCTTGTCGCCTTTATACGCTTCATTTACCGCCTTGATACTTTTATCGCGCCCCACCGTAATGGGTAATACTACCCCGGGAAACAACACTGTATTGCGTAAGGGCAGTATGGGAAGGTCGGCTGGTACTACCAGGTCCTGGCTGTCGTCGGTATCGTGCTCGTTCAGGGGAATGATAGGGATGAAATCCATTTCGTCTTCCGGGTTCAAATAAAAATTCGCTTGGTTCATAATCGTCTGTTGATATGACAAAATAACACTTCCGCCCTGTTTTTTGCAAGGTCAGGGGCGGAAGGGTAGTAGGTCAACTATGGTGCCACGCAGTAAATTGACCATAATTGGCGGAAAGGGGCCTTTTCAATCCTTATATTTGCGCCTGCTTTACAGGTACTTAAAAAAAGAACTCATGACAGCATTGATGACCCGCCTCGATGAAACGGTACAGTATATCCGCGCTCGCTACGATTACGCGCCACAAGTGGGCATCGTGTTGGGTAGCGGGCTGGGGAACCTGGTGGCAGTAATGCAGGTGGAAGCCGAAATTCCTTACAACGAGCTGCCGCACTTTCCCGTTTCTACCGTGGAAGGGCACAAAGGCCGGCTGATCTTTGGGGATATCGGCGGAAAAAAAGTGGTGGCCATGGCCGGCCGCTTTCATTTTTATGAGGGCTATTCCGCCAGCGAAGTGGCTTATCCCATCCGTGTCATGAAAATGCTGGGCATCCAGACCCTGCTGATCAGCAACGCCGCAGGCGGTATGAACGAAGATTTTAAAGTGGGCGACCTGATGGTGATCCGCGACCAGATCAGTCTTTTCACCGTCAACCCGCTCATCGGGAAAAACGAAGACGCCCTGGGGCCTCGCTTTCCCGATATGAGTGAACCTTACAGCAAAGACCTCATCAAAAAAGCCCGGGCCATCGCCAAAGACCTGAAGATACCTCTCCACAAAGGCGTCTATGCCGGCGTTACCGGCCCAACTTTTGAAACCCGCGCCGAATATAAAATGCTGCACACCCTCGGTGCCGATGCCGTGGGCATGAGCACCGTCCAGGAAGTGATCGTTGCCCGCCATATGGGGATCAACGTCTTTGCCATCAGCGTCATCACCGACCTGGGCATCCGCGATGAAGAAAATATCATCACCCACCAGGAGGTCCTGGAAGCTGCCGCAGCCGCAGAACCTAAACTCACTGCCATTTTTAAGGAATTGGTGAAAGTCATCTGATTTGAAAAATTACGTTTATACCTGGCTGTTGCTGCTGCTGTGCTGCTCCGCAGACCTGCTGGCACAGGACCCTATGCGCCGTATCCCCGGTATGCGCGGCATGGGCAGGGGCAGCTCCCAGGGGCAGGATAGCCTCAAGCGGCGCGACAGCTCCGAGGACTCCATCACCATCCGCTACCGCTACCTCGATACCTCGCGGCTGCTCATGCTCGACTCCTCCATCCGGGATTTCCGTAAGCGCTTCCCCGTTCCGGTAGATTATACTTTCCTCGGCAACCTCGGACAGGCCGCACGTCCCTACGGGTTTGACCCACGCATGGAAAGCGGCTGGCACCACGGCTTCCAGGCCTTCGATATCTATAAATATAAATTGAAGGACGTCCGCTTCTTCCAGACCACCCGCCCGTATTCCGAACTCGGATACATGCTGGGTAGTAATTCGGAACAGACCATCCACCTCCTTCATACCCAGAACATCAACCCCAACTGGAACTTTGCCTTCCAGTATGGACTAATCAACGCCCCCGGGCTGTTCAAGAACCAAAACACCAACCACAACCGATACCTCTTTAATACCGATTACCACTCCCGCAACCGGCGATACAATCTTTATTTCGTTGCCCTCTCCAATTCACTGCAGGCCAATGAAAACGGGGGCATCAAAAACGACCAGAACTACCTCGATAACGTAGTCACCTATGCGCAGCGGGTGACCATCCCTGTGAACCTGGGCAATTATCTGCAGGGCGGGCAGGGTTTTCTCAACAGCAAACTCAATACCGGTAACCGCCAGCGCATAACCACCCTCATGCTGCGGCAGCAATACGACCTTGGCAAAAGGGACTCCCTCGTAACCGACTCCACCGTGGTGCAGCTCTTCTATCCCAAATTCCGGATGGAATACAACCTGGACTATACCACCTATAAGTTCCGGTATTACGACTCCAATCCCGATA
>CBFGLD010000247.1:0-4510 GCA_965649495.1 uncultured Flavihumibacter sp.
CCTGTTTGCCATCTTCCTCATCAATGCCGCCTACCTGCTGGTATTACGCGTGATGTTGCCGGAACGATTCAAATCCTTCATCGCCTGGTTCCAGATAGTGTTCGTCATCTTTGTATACGGCGGGTATCAATTCTTCCTGCGCGTTACGGACCGGGAGGATATCCGCGATTTCAGCATTACCGAATATGCCTATGCGAAATGGTTTCCGCCCTACTGGTTTGCGGGTGCCTGGAATTTCCTGAACGGGCAGGAGGATGGTTTCGGCTGGCTATGGCTGTTACTGGTTGTGGTTTCCAGCGCGGGCAGCACCTGGCTGGTGATACGCGTGCTGGCACCCGCATTCAACAGCCGGCTGGCACTGATACAGGGCAGCGGCGGGCAACAGGTTGCAGTTAAAAAGAGGAAGTGGGGAAACGGACTGGCTCATGCGCTTGCCAACTTACTGACAGGCACACCTGCAGAGCGGGCCGGATTTTTGTTCAGCTGGCTTTGGACGGGCAGGAACCGTGGTTTCCGCATGCGCGTTTACCCCACCATCGGCTACGTGGTGGTATGGGTACTGCTGATCCTGTTCCGCGATGGCGGTGATACGGGAAACGGAAGAAGCCTGTCCGGCGAGTCCTACGCTTTCCTGGTGTATTTGTATATCTCCTCTTTTATTATCATCAATGCCATTCAGAATGTTCACCTGTCCGACGAATACAAGGCCTCCTGGATCTTTTACAGTCACCCCGTTGACCGCCCCGGCAGCATCATACTGGGCAGTTTCAAAAGTATGCTGTGCAAGTTTTTCCTGCCACTGGCGGTGGGGATCCTGGTCTGGGGCATCAGCTGGAAAGGATGGGGTTTGCTGCCCAACCTGGTATTGGGATTAGCAAACCAGGTAGTGATCTGCAGCCTGATCCTGCTGATGGGCAAGAAAGCATTCCCGGCCTCCCGGCCGGTGGAACTGAACGAGCGGTCCGGCAATTTCCTCCGGAGTTTGTTTACCCTGCTCCTCACGGGAGGGGTGGGCATGCTGCATTTCCTGGTATTTCGGTTTACCGGTGCCGTGATACTGCTGGCCGTGCTGAGCCTGCTGGCAGCCTGGCTCTTGCTGCGCAGCATCCGGGCCATTGACTGGCCCGCGCTGGCGCGCACGGCCGACCAGTAAGGTCATCCGGTGGCCCGCAGTGGTGGCAGCCGCAGGTTTATTGACCGCTGAATTTCTCTTGGATAGTGTTGACGATAAATGCGAGTGCGGGCATGGCGGCTTCGTGCGCGGCGCACCAGAAAGGGCCCAGGTGCCCGGCCGAAGGATGCACAAAAAGCGAAGAGGAAATGTTCCGCGATTGGAGGCGCTGGTGGTAGGCTTCCCCTTCGCTGCGGATCTCATCGTGTTCCCCCACAATAATGATGGCCGGCGGCAGGCCGGAGATATTTTCGCCCACCAGCGGTGACGCGCGGAAGTCGTTTTTATTATCGCCGGGTGCCAGGTACCAGTCGATGATATCGCCGTACTGCCTGTACGACGGCGAGCTGGTCCGCAAGTCGGTCGCCGGGTTGATGAGTACCTGTGCGGTAACGGGTACCTTGTTTTTCTCAGACAGGTTGGCCTGGCAAAGCGAAGCCACCAGCTG
The DNA here is from genome assembly GCA_965649495.1 of uncultured Flavihumibacter sp. Taxonomy (GTDB): domain Bacteria; phylum Bacteroidota; class Bacteroidia; order Chitinophagales; family Chitinophagaceae; genus Flavihumibacter. The sequence goes on from CBFGLD010000247.1 coordinate 1,620, forward strand.
CCCGCCGGCACTGTCGCCCATCACAAAGAACTGACCGTTACCGTTCAGCTCCTGCTGGTGCGCGGCTACCCATTTGAATACGGCATAGCTGTCGTTGAAGGCTGTGGGGAATTGGTGTTCCGGAGGCCGCCGGTAATGGACCGCCACCACCACGGCGTTGAGGTGTTTGCTGAGGGCCCGGCAGATATTGTCGTGCGTATTGAGATCACCGGCGATCCAGATGCCGCCATGGATATAATATACCACCGGAAATTTTCCCGTGGCCTGGGGCTGGTAGATGCGGATATTGAGGGAGTCCTTATCCGGGATAATGGTGCGGTTGGTAACCATGTGCAGTTGTTCCGGTGGAACCTGCAGTGCCGTCACCGCTTCAGCGATCTGCTGGCGGATCTCCTCTTCGGGTTTGCTGCGTTGCTGTGATGGTGGTTGCGCTTGCGGTTGTTGCTGCGGTTGCGGTTGTTGCTGCGGTTTCGGTTGCGGATCTTGCGCGAAAGTCTGCGCCGCAGCAGCAGTAAGGAATGCCAGGAGGATAAGGCAGTATTTCATGGTAAGCGATTTCCCTTTAAAGATAGGGAAACAAAAAAGACCACCGCTTGGATGGTCTTTTTTGGTAGGGAACTGATGGATCCGTGAAGGGATCAGTACCCGGTATTATCCCAGCGCAACGCGCTTGAATTCAGTAACCTTTACATCACCTGCAGACTTCAGGTAGTCGGCCACGCTCATGGAAGCATCCTTCACATAAGCCTGCGCCAGCAGGGTGTTTTCCTTGAAGAAAGCGCCCAGTTTACCAGCAGCGATCTTTTCGATCATCTCTGCGGGCTTGCCGGCCATTTTAGGATCAGCAGCCACCTGCTCGGTGATGATGGCTTTCTCACGGGCAACAGTATCCGCAGAAACGGAATCCGCATCAACAGCAACAGGGTTCATGGCTGCGATCTGCATGGCTACATCTTTGCCGGCTTCAGCAGCCTCCTTGTTCATTCCAACCAGTACGGCCATACGATTGGCACCATGGATATAAGAAGCAACGTAGTCGGCGTCAACACGCTCGAACTTGGAGATTCCGATCTTTTCGCCGATAGAAGCGAGTTTATCGTTTACCAGGTCAGCTACTTTCTGACCATTGATGGTAACGTTGTTGAGTTCTTCAGCGCTCTTAACGTTGTTCTCCACGGCAGCATCAACAATGCTTTGGGCGAAAGCAACGAAGTCGGCGTTCTTGCTCACGAAGTCGGTTTCACAGCTAACACAAACTGCAATACCGCTTTTATTATCAGCGGTGGTCTTTGCCAGCACCACACCTTCCTTCGCTTCGCGGTCGCTGCGCAGGGCAGCCACCTTGGCACCTTTCTTACGCAGCCAGTCGATGGCAGCTTCGAAATCTCCATTGGTTTCGGTGAGGGCCTTGCGGCAATCCATCATTCCGGCACCGGTAGCCTGGCGGAGTTTATTGATATCAGCGGCTGTAATTGTTACAGTAGACATAATAGGTTGATTTGAAAGTTTACGATAATATCAGGAACAGTGAGCAATAAGCGTAAGCAGGGGTGCTGCTGGTCGCTTACTGCTCACTGTTATATAAGCCGGATTAGCGTGCGCCGGTTCTTTTCGGGCTGTTGGGTACACGACGCTTGGGAGCGTTGGTACCGCGGGTACGACCACCCCTGCCAGCTTCAGCCTGTGCTTCCGCTTCGAGGCGCGCTGCGCGCTTTTCGTTGTCATCACCGCTGTCTTCCACATCAGCATCCTTGGCTTCCTGCCTTTCAGCAAGACCTTCCGCAATGGCCGCAGTGATGTATTCGATCACGATAGCGATAGACTTGGTAGCGTCGTCGTTAGCGGGGATCGGGAAGTCAACCTTGTTAGGATCGCAATTGGTATCCACCATACCAAAAGTGGTAACACCCAGGCGCTTGGCTTCTGCCAGCGCGATGTGCTCATGGCCGATATCAATGATGAAGAGCGCGGCAGGAACACGTCCCAACTGGCTGATACCACCCAGAACTTTTTCCATCTTTTCCTTGTCGCGGGTCAGCGTCAGGCGCTCCTTTTTAGTGATGTTATCCAGGGTACCGTCACCCAGCATTTTTTCGATGCTCTGCATTTTCTTCACGCTCTTACGAACGGTGTTGAAGTTGGTGAGCATGCCACCCAGCCAGCGCTCGGTAACATAGGGCATGTTAACCCGCTGCGCGCATTGTGTAGCGATTTCTTTTGCCTGCTTTTTGGTACCAACGAACATGATCTTCTTACCACTGCGGGCGATCTGCTTCAGCGCAGCTGCAGCTTCCTGCAGGCTCTCCGTGGTTTTGTTCAGGTCGATGATATGGATGCCTTTCTTCTCCGCGAAGATGTAAGGCAGCATTTTGGGATTCCACTTCTTCTTCAGGTGACCGAAGTGTACACCAGCTTCCAGAAGTTGTTGTTGTAAGGATGTATTTTGTTCCATCTTAAATCTGATTAGTTGATTATGAAGTTTGTAGCCGATATTAACGCTTGCTGAACTGGAAGCTTCTACGTGCTTTCTTACGACCTGGCTTCTTACGTTCAACACCACGGGGATCGCGGGTAAGCATACCAGCGGCCTTCAGGGTTGGGCGGTATTCAGCATTAACTTCCAGCAGTGCGCGGGCAATTCCGAGCTTGGCGGCTTCGGCCTGTCCCTTCACACCACCACCAGTTGCATTGATAACAATATCAAACTTGTCGGTAGCCTCAACAGCTTTCAGGGGAGCTTCCACCTGGTTCTGCAGGTACACCAGCGGAAAGTATACTTTGTAATCCTTATCGTTTACAGTGATCTTGCCATCGCCCTTGCTGATGAACACGCGTGACACAGCTTCCTTACGGCGACCTAAACCATTTTTTTGCTTTTCCATCTATTTGGA
>CBFGLD010000248.1:0-4461 GCA_965649495.1 uncultured Flavihumibacter sp.
ATCATGATCGAGAACTACCGCAGCGGCCTGTTGTGGGACCTGTTCACCAGCGCACCCGAAGTTCAGTCCGCCCTGAAAAAACTCGGCTTTACCGCTCCTTACCTGTAACGCTTAAACTACCACGATATGAAATCCCGCCACTTATTGTTGCCCGTTTTAATTGCCTGCCTCTCCCTGGTGATGCCGGCAAGCGCGCAGAAAAAGAAAGCGCCCAAAGCCCCGGTCAAAGCGCCGATGGAGCTAAAGGCCAACCTCAGCGATTCGGCCTTGCTGGACCTGGTGCAGCAACAGACCTTCCGCTACTTCTGGGACTTTGCCCATCCGGTTTCCGGCCTTAGTCGCGAGCGCAGCAATGTAGCCTACGAATACGGCGATGAAGTGGTCACCACCGGCGGTACCGGCTTCGGGGTGATGGCGGTCATTGTGGCCACCGAAAGAAAGTGGATCGCCCGCGATACCGCGGCCCGCTTCCTGCTGAAGATGGTGAAATTTCTTGCTAAGTCGGATTCCTATCACGGGGTCTTCCCGCACTGGCTCAACGGAGCTACCGGCAAAACCATTCCCTTCAGCAGAAAGGACGACGGTGCCGACCTGGTGGAGTCCTCCTTTCTTTTCCAGGGACTGCTGACCGTGCGGCAATATTTCAATGGGAACGATCCGGTGGAACAGGAGCTGCGCAACCGGATCACCTGGATGTGGAATGAAATTGAGTGGGATTGGTTCACCAACAACCAGGAAGTGTTGTACTGGCATTGGAGCCCTAATAACGGGTGGGCCATGAACTTCCCGGTTCGCGGCTTCAACGAATGCCTCATCATGTATGTGCTGGCCGCTTCCGGCGAGCGCTACCCGGTTTCCGCTAATGTCTACCACCGTGGCTGGGCGCAAAGCAATTTCTTCAAGAATGGAAAGGAGTTCTATGGCATTAAACTGCCGCTGGGCTTTGATTACGGCGGACCGCTTTTCTTTTCGCACTATTCTTTTTTAGGGCTGGACCCCCGCGGGCTCAAAGACCAGTATGCCGACTACTGGGAGCAGAACCGCAACCACACCCTCATCAACCGCGAGCACTGTGTCCGCAACCCGAAAGGCTTCAGCGGGTATGGCGCTAACAGCTGGGGACTAACGGCAAGCGATACCTACCATGGGTACGATGCACATTCCCCCACCAACGACAACGGCACCATCACGCCCACGGCCGCCCTCTCGGCCTTCCCCTATACACCGGAATATTCGATGCAGGCCCTGCGGCATTTTTATTACAACCTGGGCGACCGCATCTGGAGCCAATACGGCTTTGTGGACGCCTTCAATGAAACCCAGAACTGGTACGCCAAAAGCCACCTGGCCATCGACCAGGGGCCCATCATCGTGATGATCGAGAACCACCGCAGCGGCCTGCTCTGGAACCTCTTCATGCAGGTACCCGAGATCCAGCGAGGCCTGAAGAAGCTCGGTTTTCAAAGTCCGCATTTCAAATGACCGGTGCTAACCGTCAACTATAAACGATAAAGCTGAACCGAAATCCTGAAACAAAAACCTGAAACGATTCATATGACACGCCAGGAATTTATTACCTCTGCCACGCTCACTGCTGTGGGCGCGCTGGTATCCTCCCTCGACTCACTGGCAGCATCACCCGCTTTCAGCGCGCGCAAGCTGAAGGTGGCCATCATCGGCTGCGGCAGCGTATCCACTCAATACCTGCCCCACCTTAAAGCCGCCGCCCACGTGGAGCTGGTGAGCGTCTGCGATATCATTTACAAGCGCGCCATCCAGCGCGCGGAAGAATACCAGGTGCCCCATCACTACGACCATATCGATAAACAACTGGCCGGCGCTCCTTTTGACCTGCTGGTGAACCTGACCGATATGCAGGAACACGGGCGGCTGAACCGCATCGCGCTGAACAAAGGCAAACATGTGTGGAGCGAGAAGCCCATGGCCAACACCTATAAAGAAGGGAAGGCGCTGCTGGAGCTGTCGCGCTCCCGCAACCTGAAACTATGGGGGGCGCCCGCCGTGGTCAACAGTCCGCAGTTTGCCTTCATGTCAAAAGCCATTCAGGAGGGGAAGCTGGGCAAGGTCTCCAGCGCACACGCGCACTACGGGCACGAAGGTCCGGGCTGGTCGGCCTTCTTTTATGAAAAAGGCGGCGGCAGCCTGCCGGACCTCGGTGTCTATAACCTGGCTACCCTTACCGGCTTACTCGGTCCCGCCAAATCGGTGATGGCGATGACCAATATCCTCACTCCCGAGCGGCGTGTCGACAACAAAGGACTGATCAAAGTGGAGGCGGAAGATAATGCCATGGTGCTGATGGAGCACCAGGGAGGCGTACTTTCGCATGTGCAGTGCGGCTTCAATTATTTCGATCCCTACGGCCATGGAGGAAAAGGGCAGGACCGCCACACCATCAGCATCTGGGGTACCCGCGGTAACATGGGATTGGTGGGCTACGACTGGGCTCCCTTTGGGGTGGACCTGGCTACCGTGGAGGAGCCCACCCCTAAAAGATATGCGCCCGATACCAACGGCTATGTATGGCAGGAAGGGGCTACCGTGGTAACGAACGCCTTGCTGGCCAACACCGAAACCCGGGTGAACCCCGAGCATGCCCTGCATGTGCTGGACATCATCGAAGCCGCCCGCGCTTCCTCCAAAACCGGGCAGAAATTATCACTGGAATCCACCTTCCCCTGGCCCATCACCTGATGGGGCGGGACCAACCAAATAAATCGGGACCAACCAAATAAAAGCTACTACCATGGGCGCTGGAAAAGCAACAAATACCTTTGATGCCATCGTGATCGGCAGCGGCATCAGCGGCGGCTGGGCTGCCAAGGAACTCTGCGAGAAAGGGCTGAAGACCCTGGTGCTGGAACGCGGCCGTAACATCGAACACATCAAAGACTACCCCGGCTACGACCGCCATCCCTGGGAGCTGCCCCACCGTGGGTATACGCCGCAGAGCATCCTGAAAGATAACCCGCTCATCAGCAAGGCTGCCGGTTACGCCGAAGACACCGAACATTTTTTCATCCGCGACAAAGACCATCCTTATGTCCAGGAGAAACCCTTCGACTGGATCCGGGGCTACCAGGTAGGCGGCAAATCCCTCACCTGGGGCCGCAGCTGCCAGCGCTGGAGCGACTTCGACTTTGAGGCCCCGAAGCAGTTTGGCTTTGCGGTCGACTGGCCCATCCGCTACCAGGATATCGCTCCCTGGTACAGCCATACCGAAAAGTTTGTAGGCATCTGCGGCAACGCTGACGGCGTGCCCTCCATGCCCGACGGCGAGTTCCTGGAAGCCTATGAGCTGAACTGCGTGGAAGAGCATTTCAAAGAAGTGCTCTGGAAAGAATACGGCCGCTACTATATCTCGGGTCGATGGGCCCACCTCTCCAAACCTACCGACCTGCACCTGCAGCAGGGCAGGGGGCAATGCCTCAACCGCAACCTCTGCATGCGGGGATGCCCCTACGGCGGCTATTTCAGCTCGGTCACTTCCACCCTTCCCTGGGCAGAGAAAACCGGTAACCTCACCCTGCGGCCCCACTCCGTGGTGCACTCCATCCTCTACGACGAACAAAAGCAAAAGGCTACCGGCGTTCGGGTGATAGACACCGTGAGTAAAGAGACCACCGAATATTTTGCCCGCGTCATCTTCCTGAATGCCTCCGCGCTGAACAGCAACCTCATCCTGCTGAACAGCATTTCCAGCCGCTTCCCGGCCGGGCTGGGCAACGACAGCGGCGTGCTGGGAAAATACATCTGCTTCCATAACTACCGCGGCTACATGAACGGTGTCATAGACGGCTATACCGATAAATACTACCAATCCAGGCGCCCCGTGGAATGTGTTATCCCCAATTTCAGAAATCTGGGGCGGCAGGATACGGATTTCATCGGCGGCTATACTATCTTTAGTGGAGCTTACCGCGAACGGTTCAACGCGGAGGAACATCCCGGCATGATAGGAGCCGAATTGAAGAACGCCATCACAGAACCCGGCAGCTGGCGCGTGTACATGTATATGCAGGGAGAGACCATCCCGAAAGCAACCAACCGCGTTTACCTCCATCCCACCCAAAAAGACCAGTGGGGCATCCCCTTGCTCGTAACCGATGTAGCCTATGACGACAACGATGAGAAAATGGTAGCCGATTTCCTGCAGCAGGGTAAAGAAATGATCGAAAAATCCGGTGGCCGTGATGTGGTAGTGAACGACAGCAAACAACCACCGGGGCTCGACATCCATGAAATGGGCGGTGTGCGGATGGGGCACGACCCCAACACTTCGGTGCTGAATGCCTTCAACCAGGTGCATGCCTGTCCCAATGTTTTCGTGACCGACGGGGCCTGCATGACCAGCACCGGCAACCAGAGTCCATCCATACTCTATATGGCTTTCGCCGCCAGGGCCGCCAACCATGCCGTGGAAGAACTGAAAAAAGGTAA
>CBFGLD010000249.1:0-4447 GCA_965649495.1 uncultured Flavihumibacter sp.
CCGAATTCCTCGTTCCTGACGATATCCCCGCCATCACCGGTCTGCCATCCGCTTTTATTGGATGCATCCAGGTGAAGGGAACCGTCCACTACTTTCCAGGCAGCGCCAACAGCGTTTTTGCCGTAAGTATGCCAGCCATTGGTTGTTTTCCCGTCAAACAGTAATTGCCAGCCTTCTCGCTCTTCCGTTTTACTAAGGGTATTGTCTATAGCCATATTGCGGGTAGATGAGCATGAACTCAGTGCTGTTATCGCAACGGCACATGCCATAAAGGTTCGAAACATGTTACTGGTTTTTAAGTGAGAGGATGTATTTGACCATGGTCTTGGCATCATCCTCTGAAAGCTGCGGATGTGCGGTCATGGGCACTTCGCCCCATACGCCGCTTCCACCTTTGATTATTTTTCCTGCGAGGTCGGCAATGGTTGCATCGTCTGCATTGTATTTATTGGCAACATCCTGGTAGGAGGGACCAATTGCCTTTTCATTCACTTTATGGCAGGTTAGGCAATCGCTTCCGGCAATCAGTTCAATGCCTTTTTCGTTTTCTGCGCTTTCCGCAGGTTCCGGGGTGGCAGGTTGCTCGGTAGCAGTGGTTTCTTCTGCTTTCTTTTCTGTTGATTCACTTCCTCCGCATGCATAGGCGAGGGCGCTGATTCCAGCGATGATCAGGATCTTTTTCATGTTTGTTTGTTTATTGTATTCCAAGGATTTTTTTATTAAATGCTTCATCGGATCCGGTTCCGGCAAAATCATCAAATGCCTTTTCAGTTACGCGGATAATATGATCCTGTATAAAGATAGCACCTTCTTTAGCGCCATCTTCCGGATGTTTGAGGCAACACTCCCATTCCATTACCGCCCAGCCTTTGAAGTCGTATTGGGCCAGTTTACTGAATATGGCACCAAAATCTACCTGCCCGTCTCCCAGGGAGCGGAACCTTCCAGCCCGGTTGATCCATCCCTGGTAGCCCCCATAAACGCCCTGCCTTCCGGAAGGGTTGAACTCCGCATCCTTGACATGGAACATCCGGATCCTTTCGTGATAGATATCGATGTATTCCAGGTAATCCATGCATTGCAGTACAAAGTGTGAGGGATCATACAAAAGGCATGCCCGCGGGTGGTTATTCACTTCTTTTAGGAACATCTCATAAGACACACCATCGTGCAGATCCTCGCCGGGATGGATCTCATAACAAAGATCCACACCGTTCTCATCAAAAGTATCCAGGATGGGCCGCCAACGCTTAGCCAGTTCCCGGAACCCGGTTTCCACCAATCCCGCAGGACGCTGTGGCCAGGGATAAACAGTATGCCATAAAAGGGCGCCGCTGAAGGTGGCATGTGCGTTCAGTCCCAGGTTCCTGGAAGCCCTGGCCGCATACCGTAGCTGCTGAACCGCCCATTCGGTGCGGGAACTGGCATTACCCCGGTGTGCCTCCGGGGCAAATCCGTCAAATAATTCGTTGTAGGCCGGGTGTACGGCTACCAACTGCCCTTGTAGGTGGGTGGATAATTCGGTGATTTGCATGCCGCATTCTTCCACGATACCCTTGATTTCATCCGCATAATCTTTGCTTTCCGCAGCTTTCTGCAGGTCAATTACACGGCTGTCCCAACTGGGAATCTGAACCCCCTTGAACCCCAGTGCTTCCGCCCAGAGGCAAATAGACCGGAGATTATTGAAGGGCGCTTTGTCGTCCAGGAACTGGGCAAGGAAAATACCGGGTCCTTTGAGAGTTGTCATAATGCAAGTGTATTAATTCAGTATAGATTTCAGGATACCGGTTCTGTCTCAAACGGCGTCCATTTATGATCGGTTTTTCCGCTTCTTACCACGGTTTCAATAAAAGCCATTCCCCGTATCCCTGCTTCAATGCCCGGGAAATCGGTCCACTCAGGAAGCGGTTCCTGGCCGGTCAGCCGCGCACGTAAGGTTAGGGCAAAATTGCGGTAGATATTGGCAAATGCCTCCAGGTAACCTTCCGGGTGACCGGGTGGTGTGCGCGTTCCCCATTTTCCGGCACGGGTCAGGTAAGGCGTTCCGGAGCGGTAAACCTGGGCAGGTTCTTTTAGCCATTTCACCAGGAGCGTGTTGGCATCTTCCTGTTGCCAGTCGATTCCCCCTTTTTCACCGTATACCCTTATGCGAAGATTGTTTTCTTCACCGGCCGCTACCTGTGTGGCGTACAGGGAGCCCGTTGCGCCGCCTTCAAACCGTAATAACACACTGCCATCATCATCCAATAACCTGCCCGGAACAAGGATGTTCAGGTCTGCACACATCGCGGATACTTTCAGGCCGGTAACATATTCCGCCATATTAAAGGCATGCGTTCCGATATCGCCCATACAACCGGCAATACCGCTGCGATTTGGATCAGTGCGCCATTGGGCCTGCTTATAATCGGTTCCTTCTTCGTAGGTGGAAAGCCAGCCCTGCGGGTATTCCACTAATACTTTACGAATACGTCCCAGTTTGCCGCTGGTTACCAGGTGCCGCGCTTCCTTGATCATGGGATAACCGGTATAGGTATGCGTAAGGCAGAACAACATGCCGGTACGTGCAATCACTTCCCGGAGCGCTAAAGCCTCGGCGAGGTTGAAGGTGGCAGGTTTATCCAACACCACATGAAACCCATTTTCCATGGCCAGCATGGCGGGTTCAAAATGGACGTGGTTGGGAGTCACAATACTGACAAAGTCCATCCTTTCGCCTTCGGGTAACTCTTTTTCTGCCAGTATCATCTCCTGGTAATTACCGTATACCCGGTGAGGAGGCAGGTACAGCAAATCGCCGCTGACCCTGGATTTTTCCGCTGTGCTGCTGAATGCACCACAAACAAGCTCTACTTCCCCATCCATTAAAGCGGCAACACGGTGTACTGCCCCGATAAAGGCATCCTTTCCTCCCCCAATCATTCCCATCCTGATTTTTCTGCTCATCTGCCCAACAGGTTTATTTTGTGAAACTGATACATTCTTTCATTTCTTTCTCAGTATAGGCCAGGCCATATTGCTTCAGCACATCATCGGGTACGCCGTTCCACTGATTGGGAGTATTTCCTGCATACCCTACATCTTTTACACCGATCTGTGAAGTATAAAATCCCGACGCCGTTAAATCACGCATTCTGTTAAAAAAAGCTACTCCGGGTTGCATACCGGGTTTTGCTTTGGCAGGATAGGCGATCTGGTCAACCATGGCTATTCTTTCCTGCTCACTGCAATCCTTAAACGATTTTCCGAACTGGTCAAAACATTGAAGGTCCAGCCAGCGTAGTCCACCCCGCATCGGTGTCTGGTGTTCAGGCATATCTTTTACGATAAACTCGATAAAATCCGGTACACCAGCTTCGGAAGCACTTCCGCTCACATCATCTTTCGGGATAATGATATCTCCCAACAGGGTAATGGTTGCCATTTCGTGGTCCGTAAAAAACTTTTCGGCCATGATGCTTTGATAATGCGCTTCTTCTTCCTTCATCCTGTCCAGCGTTGGTCCGGCCGGAGTACTGGCTTTAGCATCTGTTACCTTTTGGTCTTTTTCCTTACAGGCATCCAGCAGCAGGCTGGTGGAGAGGGAACCCAGGGCAATGGCCTTTATCGATTTTCTTCTATCCATTGGAATTGGTAATGAGGTTAAAGATTTTGTTTCTTCAGCTGGTCAACAATGTATTCACTGGCACGCATGGATAAAGCCAGAATGGTCCAGGTGATGTTTTTATCTGCCTGGGAAACAAAAGGTGCACCGTCAACCACAAAAAGGTTTTTACAATCGTGGGCCTGGTTCCATTTGTTGAGTGCTGAGTTTTTGGGGTCGTTACCCATCCGGGCGGTCCCAGCTTCGTGAATGATCTTGCCAGGAGCATGCAGGCCGTAATTATTTTCCGGTCCATCATCACCCCAGGTGATGACGGCACCCATCTGGTGCATGATCTCGCGGAAGGTTTCTTTCATGTGTTTGGCCTGGTTGATCTCATGTTCACTCCATTTAACATTGAACTTCAACACCGGGATACCATATTTATCCACTACGTCCGGATCGATCTCGCAGTTGTTGTGCCGGTAAGCTACTGCTTCACCGCGACCAGCCATGCCAACACTGGCGCCGTAGAAAAACCGGTAATCTTCTTTCAGCGAAGCCCCGTAACCACCTGCTTCTTTTTGTTTTCCGTTCACCGCATATTTGCCATTCATGAATTGTATGCCGCCACCGAACCCATAGGCCGGCTGGCTCATGCCCCCCCAATATTCAATATGGTAGCCACGCGGAAAATCCAGTTTTTTATTATCCAGCCACCAGGGGGAATACACATGCATACCACCCACACCATCTTCATTATATCGTTTGCGGCCCAGGAGTTGGGGCAGGAATCCCCCCATATCAGCCCCCGTTGAGTCGTGCAGGTAGCGACCCACCACATCACTGGAATTGGCCAGC
>CBFGLD010000250.1:0-4402 GCA_965649495.1 uncultured Flavihumibacter sp.
GCAGTTGAGCAGCCCGGCGTGATAGTGCAGGTCGTCCAGCAGGGCGCCGGTGTCTTTTACCATCGGAACTTTAACCCTATTGGTGCCCGTAAGGTCAGTGAGCTGCCCGAATACCTGGATTTCTGTATCTGTTGCTGTTGTCATGCGTTTGTAAATAATAATTTAAGTGCCGCCACTGCCAATACTGAGGCAAGGGTATAGCGTAATACTTCCTGCCTGAATTTCAGGGAACCAAACCAGGCGCCCAGCAATCCGCCCGCAAACGCTATGATCACCAGCAGCCACATATCGGTGCTCAACCGGATGCCCTTTGTTACCTGGCCTAATAATCCCGATAACGAATTTACGAAAATGAACATGGCACTGATGGCTGCAGTCTGTTTCTGGTTGGTCCACCGTAGTAATAATAAGATGGGTGAAAGGATGATGCCTCCCCCAATTCCTATCAGCCCGGATAGAAAACCAATTCCCGCACCCAGGATGACACTCCAGGTGAGATCCGGTTTTCCGGTGGGTTCTTCCTCTTTCCGGGTTACAAAAAAGAACCGCAGCACGGTTATTACTAATAACACTCCCAGTATTTTTTTGTAAATAGCCGATTCCAGATTGATCATTCCTCCTGCAAAGGCCATGGGTATGGATGCCAGCGCCAGCGGCAGGAATATCTTCCACCGGAAATGTTTACCCCGGTAAAACTGAATGAAGGCGGTGAGTGAAACGAACAGGTTCAGCAGTAATGCTGTGGGCTTCATAACATCCGGCGCAAAGCCATAAATGGCCATCAGGGCCAGGTAGCCACTGGCACCTCCATGTCCTACCGATGCATACAGAAAGGCCACGATAAACAGTAATATAAAAAACAGGGTATTGGAGTCCATGATTGGTTGCTATGACGGTAAGAGGTGGACCTCCACTTCGTCCAGTTCAGGGACCCGCGTTACCGGCTCCGGAATTACAATGAGGCAGTTAGCCCTTGCGAATGAATATAATTTATAAGATTCCTGCCCTCCCAGGGCTAGCACGCTGTTGCCATCAAAATGACCTTTCAGAAAATGCGTGATGCCAGCGGGTTTGGTGTATTCGTTGGAAATGCGGCAATGAATGCGTTGCAGGTGTAACGACCGGTTCATCAGCAGTCCTATGGCCTCCAAAACATATTCGTAATAACAGGTCAGCACCGAGGAGGGGTTTCCCGGGAGTCCAAATACTAATTTCTTCCCTTTGTGCCCGAAGTACAAAGGTTTCCCTGGTTTTTGCCGGACTTTATGGAACACCTGCTGAACACCACAGGTTATTGCCGCCTTCAGGGTGAAGTCGTAGTCGCCCACGCTGATGCCACCCGTTATCACTACGAGGTCGCTATTTTCAAGGGCATGACCCAGCACTCGGGTAAGCGCATCCAGCTGGTCTTCCACCCGGTATACTTCCCGGACAGGAATTTTGCCGGCCTGCAGAGCTGCTCGCAATGAAATGGAATTGGATTCGTATACCTGTCCATATGCCAGCGGATCTCCCGGTGTCTGTAATTCGTTTCCTGTTACAATGATGCTTACTAACGGCGCGGGGTAAACGCTTACTTCGGTTATGCCGGCGTTAGCCAGGAAGCCGATCGCTGCAGGCGTAAGCAGTTGCCCTTTTTCCAGCGCCAGGGCTCCCTTTTGTATCTCGGATCCGGCAAGCCTGACATTGCTCCCTTTTTTCAAAGCATCGTCTTGTATGATCAGTTCCCCTTCTTCGATTCCGCATTTCTCCTGCATAACTACGGTATCGGTTCCGGCAGGTACCGGTGCGCCGGTGAATATCCGGACCGCTTTTCCGGGCGGCACTTCCAGTTGTTCCGCGCGGCCGGCAGCAATCTCCCCAAACAGGTCAAGCCTGGCTTCCTGATTTTTCCATCCTTCAAAAGAAAAGGCATAACCATCCATGCCTGATTGCGGGTATGCCGGTATATCCAGGGGTGCCTGGATATCACCTGCCACCACATGTCCTGCCGCCGCCAGTAAAGGAAGCGTAACAGGATCCAGGCTGGATGTATGTTCCCGTATCAAATCCCTGGCTGTTGTTACACTGATCATTTCCATTCGTTTACTAGCCACCGATAGTGATCATGCTCCTGTTGCGCAATTCTTCGGGGTGAATATGGGTGAAGTCGTTATTGAACTGTCCGCCGTGTTCCCTTGCCTTCATCCGGATATTTTCCCGGATCAGCGGAAGGATATCTTCCCCCTTTCTCAGGGGAGTCAGCAGGTCTGTTTCGGAGGAAGCAAACAGGCAATTGCGGATCTTGCCATCTGCTGTAAGACGGATACGGTTGCAGCTGCCGCAAAAATTGGAGCTCATAGTGCTGATTACTGCAAAGCTGCCCTGGTGACCGGGTACCTGGTATTTTTTTGCCGTATCGTGCGGGTCTCCCGCCAGCGGAATCATATGGTAACGGGTTCCGGCCATCTCTAAAATTTCCTGCCAGGTCACTACTTTGTTGCTGGTCCACCGGTTCCCGGTAAAGGGCATAAACTCAATGAAGCGCACATGTACCGGCTCGTTTCTGGTCCATTCAATGAAATCGTTCACCTCCGTATCATTCATTCCCTTCATGACCACCATATTCACTTTAACATGAAAGCCCTCGCGCAACAGCAGGTGTATATTGTCATAGACCTGCCGGAACTGGTCGCGGCGGGTGACCAGCAGGAATTTGTCGCGGTCAAGGGTGTCAAGGCTGATATTGAGGGAACGAATCCCGGCGTCTTTCAGTACCGGGAGGTATTCATGTATCCTGCTGCCATTGGTAGTGAGGGTAAGGCTGACCGGCAGTTTCGAGAGGCTGAGCAGGATCCGGGCAGCGTCTTTACGGACCAGTGGTTCGCCTCCTGTCAGCCGGATCTTATTCACGCCCTGTTCTACAAAAATCCGGGCGAGGGTTTCGATCTCAGCGGCTTGCATCAGCCTGCTGGCGGGTGCGAAGTCGTATTCTTCTTCAGGCATACAATAGAAGCACCTGAAATTGCAGTTATCGGTCAGCGATATCCTCAGGTAATTATGCACCCTTCCAAATGTATCGGTCAGTTCTTGCGTCATGCGTCTCTCTTCAGGAATGATTCATAATCTTGTTTTGTATCAATGTCAATGTGACCACCGGGAAAATCCACTTCGCTCACCGCTCCCCCGTAATCCCGGATAAGTTTCCTGGCCCCGGTATCCCCGCTTAATTCGCGTAAGGCCGGAAAAACCGAGTGCGCGAAGAGGGCAGGGGTGCCCAGGTTTTCCTGGTACCGACTGGCCACAATGGGTTTCCAGTGTTCTTCATGGGTGCCCAGCAGGCGCAGCAGCAGGGCCGGACTTACCAGCGGCTGGTCGCATACCATAAAGATAACGGCTTCCAGCGCAGGGTCCAATTCCAGGGCTGCATCCAGCCCTTTTTTTAGGGTGCCTGCCATCCCTTCCTGCCAGTGTTCGTTCACTACCAGGTGGATAGCCAACCCCTCCAGCTCTTTTTTTATCTCTTCGGCCCGGTCTCCCAGAACCACCACAACAGGATGCAGCCCGGTTGCCAGGGCCGTTAAGGCAGCATGCCCTGCCAGCGTGCTACCCTGGTAGGGCAATAATTGTTTGGCTTGTCCCAGGCGACTGGAACCTCCTGCAGCCAAAATCACAATACCGCACCGGACCCGTATTCCTGGATCTTCTTTCACGTTAATCTTTTTTGCGCAATGGTCAACCCTTCGCGCGGGTGTATCTCCCCTTCTTTTTGCCGAAGCGATTGCCCCGCTTTTCCCGCCAACACAGCCTGGATTTCCGCAATTATGGAAAGGGCTATCTCTTCCGGAGTCTCTGCGCCAATATCCAACCCCACCGGCCCATGAATCTGCGCCAGCTGCTGTTCCGTAAGCCGGATCCCGGCTCCAGAGATATCCTCCAGCAGGTGGACCAGCTTCTTCCTGGGCCCCAGCACCCCGATATATTTGAGCTCGCGCTGAGCCAGCAATGACAACATGGCCAGGTCGTAATTGTAATTGTGGGTCATCAGGATGAATACCGTCTGCTCATCCATGGGTACCTGGTCCAGTACCTTTTCGGGTCTGGACACCAGCACCTGGCAGGCGCCGGCGAAGCGTTCTTTCCTGGCATGACTGGGCCTTCCGTCCACCACCCGCGATTCCCATCCCAGGGTAGTTGCCAGTGATACTACCGGTATGACATCATTACCCGCGCCGATGATGACCAGGGAAACTGGCGGCGGTAAAAATTCGATAAACGCTGTAAGGGTTTGATTCTCATCATTATAATTGTGGAAGCTGCTGCGCTTATCACGAAAAGCTCCTGATGCTTCCAACAGCAGTGCCGTACGCAGCGGCCCTTCTTCCAACTTACCCGTTGGGAGGCCGTCTGCTGCCACCAGCAA
>CBFGLD010000251.1:0-4397 GCA_965649495.1 uncultured Flavihumibacter sp.
AGCGGTATTAGGTCCCGATACCTGGCTCCATTTATAGGATGCGATGTTGCCATCAGCATCGGAGGAGTTGGCCCCGTTCAGGGTCACGGAGCTAGTGGGCAGGGTGATAAAGAGGTCGGTGCCTGCACTGGCGGTAGGGGCAACATTGGCCGGGGCCACAGCGGTAGTACCCACAAAAGTGCTTTGCGAAGCGGTATTATCTCCGATCCATACATCATCCACATAAAATACGCGGAGGTTGGTGGTGGAGCTGGAGCCGCTGCCCATCCACAACCACTTGTAAATACCTATTTTAAAGTAGGGGAACCAGCTGCCGTTGTAAAAGCAGGGTCCTTTGTAATCGAGTACCTGCTTGCCGTTCAGCCAGATCTTCACAAATCCGTCAGAGGTGTACTGGGGATTGTAGTTCACTACCCAGTCGGCCCACTGGTCGTATAATACCGGTCCCAGGTCAAAGTACTGGGTAACGTAGTTGGGACTGGTCAGGTAGTTCTGGGTGCTGTGCCGGATCACGATCCGGTAGCGGCCGTTTTTAACTTCAAAAGCCAGCGGAGGGCTGGTGGATTTATCAGGGTGTTTATCGTGCCACTGGGCGAAGACCTCTTCCGCAGGATCCTGTGCAAAGGTGGCTTTGGGAAGGTAGTTGGACCATTTCCACCAACGCAGGTTCTTGTTGATCATACTTTCCGTACTGAAATTGTTATGCGTCAGTTCGGCGCGTTTGTTCCCGTATTGAGCTTCGGGATCACTTTTTCGGAGCTCTACCCGCATGGAGGAGGTTCCGGAACGCTTTTGAGTAAAAGACTGCGCCAGCGAATAGGTGCAACAGCCTTCGAGGACCTGGAAGCCAGTTTTCATGTTACTCGTTTCGAACGAGCTTTTCATTACCACACCTGTCTGCGCCTTAACACTCCAACCAGACAGCACTAAAAGTAACGCGAACACAAAAACTCTTCCACCCAGAAAATGGTGTGTAGGTTTTTTCATAACAATATTGGACTTGTACTAATCGAATAACGGGTGGTGAAAAGACAAACAATATGCCAAAAAACCTAAAAAGCCCCATCGTGGAAAAATTCTTAATAACACAGGTCTGGACTGGGTTACAACGGAAATTTTTACCGGGGGGCTGGTCACCACACGGTACGGATTATCAGGTACTTAAATACCAGGTTATAACATTGGGAAGAATATTCTTATTGTGCCGGCAATCATCTTTTCGACGAATGATTTTATTTCTCCCAACGGATTGTTTTTACTGGGGTGGATGACTATATTTGTGGCATCTCCCGTAGTAATCCGATACCTCTTACTAACCTCAGATTATTTTCTCTGTATATAATTCTTTTGTAAGAATTACGTTAAGTACCTGATAATAGCATTTTTACGTAGTATTTTTTTGTGCCGGACAGGGAAGAATCCCTATTCTGCCAGTTAATTTGAACTGTTTATGATTTTACCCTTACCTATCCGGACTACCGGGTGCATCCTGATCGCCCTGTTCATTGCATCCTGTGCCAGCCCTGAGAAAGCCAGGTATTTTAATGAGATCCCGGAGGCGGAATACCGTATGCCCAACGACAACCCGGACCCGGTCATACAGAAAGGTGATATCCTGAATATTACGGTTTCCAGCCTGAACCCCAGTGAGAATGCCATCTATAACGCTCCCATCAACAGCGTTACTTCCGCCAATAACTCCGCCTCCATCGTAGAGCTGACCGGTTACCTGGTAAACCCGGAAGGCAGGATCACTTTTCCGGTGATCGGCGAGATCCAGGCTTCCGGCCTCACCAAAAACCAGCTGCGCGACCATATCGTGGGGCAGCTCACGGGCAAACAGTTGTTGCTGAACCCGGTGGTCATCATCCGTATCCTGAATTTCCGGGTAACGGTGCTGGGAGAAGTGGGGCGGCCGGGCATGCTCAATGTTCCCAATGAAAAGATCTCGGTATTGGAAGCCATCGGCCTGGCGGGCGATATGACCCTGTACGCCAAGCGCAGCAACGTATTGCTGATCCGTTCCGAGGAGGGTAAAAAGATCACGCGGCGACTGAACCTGCAGTCGGATTACATTTTCAAATCACCCTATTATTACCTGAAGTCCAACGATATCATATATGTGGAATCCAACAACGCGAAAGTGCAATCCACCAGTCGCGCCAACCAGTTACTGCCCATCATCCTGAGCGGACTGGCTTTTGTTTCCATCATCTTTGACCGCGTTGTGAATTAAGGAGCGAAAACATCTGAAACCTCGAATTGAAATGGCAGAAAATAACAACCATTCCGGCCCGAAAGGGGAACCCGATATCCTGCGGTCCCTCCTCTACCGGTATATACCCTACCTGCCGCTGGCGGTACTGATCGTAAGCATCTGCCTGTTGCTGGCATTCCTCTATTCCCGCATAGCGGTGAAGAGTTACGAGATCACGGCAACGGTATTGATCCAGGACCAGAAAAAGGGGATGGATGAATCCAAGATGCTGGAAGCGCTGGACGTTTTCAAGGGTACCAAGATCGTGGAGAACGAGATCGAAGTACTTCGTTCGCGCGCGCTGGTGAAGCAGGTAGTCAAGAACCTGGGGTTGTATGCGGAGGTAACCGAGCACCAGCAATTCCGGGAAGTCCCGGTTTATGGGAATGCCCCCTTTTATGTCAGGGTCAAGGATCCGGATAAAATGCAGCTGGCGGAGTCCATCGCCTTCCGCTACGACTCCACCCAAAGAAAGATAACCATCGCAGATAAGGCCTATCCCCTCAACCAATGGGCCAGCACTCCCTGGGGAGAACTGTCTTTTATCACCAACAATAACTACCAGGTTCCTGCTTACGATCACACCTATACGCTTTCCCTGACGGGGGTGAAGCCGGTGGAAGAGCGGCTGCTGAAATCGCTGGAGGTGAATACCCTCAACAAGCTGGCCAGCCTGGTGACCCTCAAGCTCAAGGACTCCGATAAAAAGAGGGGAGAGGACATTTTAAATGAATTACTGACCTTATATACCCGGGCCGAGGTGGAGAGCAAGAATATCCTGGCCGGGGATATCCTGGCTTCCGTGGAGAACAGGCTTCGTTTCGTGGTGGGGCAGCTGGATTCGGTGGAAAGTGCCATACAGCGGTTCCGCTCCGATGAGGGTGTGATCGATATCGGCGCGCAGGGAAGGTTATACCTCGAGAATGTGGGACAGTACGACCGGCAGTTGCAGGATGTGAGTATCCGCCTGGCGGTGCTGGACGAAGTGGACCGTTATATTTCATCGCGTAACAGTGCGGCCACGGTGATGCCGTCGGCACTTGGGGTGGATGACCCATCGCTCAGCCAGATGCTCGGAAAATTGAATGATGCGCAGCTGGAATACGAAAAATTGAAAACCACCACGGCAGAGAACAGTCCCCTTTTGGTAGGCGTGAAAGACCAGATAGAAAGGATCCGTCCGGCTATCAAGGATATGGTAGACAACCAGCGGCGGAATCTGCAGATCACGCGCGACAATCTAAACCGCACGAGTACCCGCTATTCGTCGATGCTCAGCTCCATTCCACTCAAAGAGAAAAAGCTGGTAGAGATCAGCCGGCAGCAATCCATTAAGAACGAGATCTATTCATACCTGTTGCAGCGACGCGAAGAAGCGGCCTTGTCCTATGCCACTGCCAAACCCGATTCCAAGGTGGTGGACCGGGCGGAGGCATCCATCAAACATGTGAGCCCGAAGATGTCGATCATTTACCTGGCCGCCATGATCATCGGAGCCCTGCTTACCATCCTGTATGTAGCCGTCCGGGAAGGTTTCAGCAAGAAAGTGTTGTTCCGCAAAGAGATCGAGGATATCTCACCCATACCGATCGTTGGCGAACTCATTCATGTGAAACATCCCGAACCGGTGATCTACCAGGATAAGGAAAAATCCTTTGCCGTAGAGCAATTCAGGGCTTTACGAAATACCCTTACGGTGGGAACCGGCAAAGAGCAGAACAAGGTACTGTTCGTGACGTCGGCCTTCAAGAACGAAGGGAAATCTTTTGTGAGCCTGAACCTGGCACTGAGCCTGGCTTCCATAGGAAAGAAAACGGTGCTGATCGATATGGATGTGGACCATCATAAAGTGACCAGTCATGTGGACATGGATGGCAAGGCGGGGATATCCGATTTCGTGAAGTATAATGCCGGTGTTCAAAACATCATACACGCCAGCAGCCTGAACCCGCTATTATATGTGATCCCGATCGGCACGGCCAAGCAGAGCGGGCTGGAGTTGGGTGCTACGGCGGCTTTTGATACCCTCTTTGAAAAGTTGCGGAGCCAGTTTGACCAGGTGGTCATCAACTCCGGTGCATTCACGATAAATGCCAACTCGCAGGCTGTATCCAATTATGCGGATGCCAGTTTGTTTATC
>CBFGLD010000252.1:0-4350 GCA_965649495.1 uncultured Flavihumibacter sp.
CCTATGGAACGCTTCCAGGTGGTGGAGGCCGCTTTTGGCCAATACCTCGGTACCAATTATTCCACTTTACTGTACATCATCGATAACGAGATCCATCACCGTGGACAGGGGTATGTGTACCTGCGCGCCCTCGGCATTGAACCGCCTTTTTTCTGGGAGCGCTAACCGACCAGTACGGAAGCGCTAACCGCCTTCCCATTCCTTGTAGAACTGTTCTACATATTGTTCCATGAAGCGATGCCGCTCTTCGGCCATTTCTTTCCCGGAAGCCGTGTTCATCCTGTCTTTCAGCAGGAACAGCTTTTCGTAGAAATGGTTGATGGTTGGGGCATCGCTTTTTTTATATTGCTCGGGGCTCATATTCAGTTGGGGCGGCTGTTCCGGGTCATAAAGTTGCCGGTTCTTGTACCCCCCGTAATGAAAAGCACGGGCTATGCCGATGGCGCCCATCGCATCCAACCGGTCCGCATCCTGCACAATGTCCAGCTCAGCCGATCGAAACACGCCACTGGTATGCCCGCCCTTAAAGGATATATGCCGGATGATCTGCTCCACATGTTTAATAACGGTTTCGGCTACCTGCATTTCTTCCAGGAAGGCGCGGGCCCGGGCCGGACCGATATTTTCGTCCCCCCCATGGAACTTGGAATCGGCGATATCATGCAGCAACGCGCCCAATGCCACTACCAGGGCGTCGGATGACAGGCGGCC
This sequence comes from uncultured Flavihumibacter sp., assembly GCA_965649495.1. GTDB lineage: Bacteria > Bacteroidota > Bacteroidia > Chitinophagales > Chitinophagaceae > Flavihumibacter. The sequence goes on from CBFGLD010000252.1 coordinate 712, forward strand.
CGCTTCCCGGCGATGGATCTCCCGGGCATTGTTCCACACCCGCTGGATATGGAACCAGTCGTGCCCCGCCTCGGCATTGGCCAGGCTTGTCTTTACATACGCAACGGTATGGTGAATGAGTTGCTCCTGATTCATGAGGCTGAAAATAGAAAAAGAAGTAAATTGACGGCCGTTAACCCGAAGTTTATTTTCACATTCAATTCTTGCTATATATGAAAAAGGTTATTGGTATCGCCGCCCTGGTTATGGCATCCTTATTTACAGTTCCGGTTGCCCAGGCGCAGGACCATATCGCCGTGAAACCTAAAGACGCCTCCATTGAAGGCCGTTGGGATATAACGGTGATGTTTGAGGGAAAAGAACAACCCTCCTGGCTGGAGATCACCCATTCGGGGGCAAAGCGCCTGATAGGGCATTTCGTGGGTATGAGCGGCAGCGCCAGGCCCATTTCCCAGGTATTCTTTACGGATGGAAAGCTGAAATTCAGCCTGCCACCACAATGGGAATCCGAAGACAACGACTTCGTTTTTGAAGGGACCCTGGCCGATGGCAAACTCAGCGGCACCATGGTTCACCCCAACGGTAAAACCTATAACTGGACAGCCGATCGTGCTCCTTCACTCCGGCGCGAAGCCACACCGGCATGGGGTAAGCCCGTGAAATTGTTCAACGGCAAAAACCTGGACGGCTGGCAGGCCATGGGCGATAACCAGTGGGTGGTGGAATCCGGTATCCTGCGCAGTCCCAAATCGGGCGCTAACCTGGTATCCAACGAAAAATTCAACGATTTCAAACTGCATATTGAATTCCGTTGCCCACAGGGCAGCAACAGCGGTGTTTACCTGCGCGGGCGCTACGAAGTGCAGATAGAAGACAGTAAAGGCAAGCAGCCAGCGAAAGACCTGCTGGGCGCCGTCTACGGCTTTATCTCTCCCAGTGAAATGGCCGCAAAGGAGGCGGGTGAGTGGCAGACTTATGACATCACCCTGGTGGGCCGCATGGTCACCATCGTACTCAACGGTAAGCAGGTGGTTTGTAACCAGGAGATCCCCGGCATCACCGGCGGCGCCATCGACAGCCGTGAAGGAGAACCCGGCCCCATACTGTTCCAGGGCGACCATGGGCCGATTGAATTCAGGAATATAACGATCACGCCTGCCCGATAAATGAAGATCGCAATTAATGGCATGGGCAGGATCGGGCGACTGCTCTTTCGCCGCCTGCTGGAACAACCCGGAATGGAGCTGGTTGCCGTGAATGATATCATGCCCGCGGAAAACCTGGCCTACCTCCTGAAATACGATTCCCTGTTCGGGCCACTCCGGCTACCGCTGGATCTGCATCACCATACGCTGACTGCAGGCAACCACCAGGTCCGCGTCTTCCAGTCGGCCGACCCCGCCAGCCTCCCCTGGGGGCAACTGGGTGTTGACATTGTGCTGGAATGCTCGGGCCGCTTCACCACCCGTGAAAAAGCTTCCCTACACCTGCAGGCCGGCGCTAAAAAAGTATTGCTGTCCACCACCGGCACCCCCGATATCCCGCTGCTGATCTACGGCTTCAACCACCACCTCCTGGATGCTGCAGTGGACATCGTATCCCCCGGCGGCTGCATGACCAACTGCAGTACCCATATCCTTTACCTGCTGCAATCCATTGGCATTGAGTCGGCCCATTTCAATATCCTCCATTCCTATACCTCCAGGCAGGAACTGGTGGATACCGCTCATCCGCAATTCCGCAGGGGTAGGGCCGCCGCAGAATCCATCATACCCGTTGAGATCGACCTGGTGCAGTCGCTGGAAAGAATCTTCCCTTTAAAAGGCAAGCTGGCAGCACTTTCCATCCGCGTACCCGTCACCAATGGCGCCCTGGCCGATATCACCCTGCAGATGGCGCAGGACATCAGTTCCGAACAGGTAAACCACCTGTTCCGCACTGCTGCCGCCAACTCCTACCGCGGTATCCTGGAGTTTACCAATGACCAACTGGTGTCGGCTGATATCAAAGGCAATACGCATTCGGTGATCATCGATGGCAGCCTGACCTCCGTGGTGGGCAGGCAGGTTAAGCTGATCGCCTGGTTTGATAACGAGTACGGCTACACGAGTCGCATACTCGACTGGCTCCACTGCTGGAAAAAATTTCTGTAACAGCTAAACCTATAACATGTTGGAATCTTGCTCCTGGTCCGCAGCTTTTTTAGGCGCGATCGCTTTGCTGCATATTGAGTCGCTTTCCGCACAGGCGGGTAAACCGGCCGTGGACCACAAGCAGGATACACTGCAGTGGAAACTGGTCTGGGCCGATGAGTTCAACCGTAATGGCCCACCCGATACCAGCAACTGGCAATATGAAACCGGCTTTGTCCGCAACCATGAGCTGCAATGGTACCAGCCCGGCAACGCCTGGTGCCAGGACGGTAAACTGGTCATTGAAGCGAGAAAGGAAGTCCGTCCCAACCCGCTGTACAATGGTGATACCAGCAATTGGCGGCGCAGCAGGCAACAAATCAATTACACGTCCACCAGTATGCGAACCCGCCCCGGCAGGTCCTGGAAATTCGGTCGCTTTGAACTGAGGGCCCGCATCGATACCAGTGCCGGACTCTGGCCTGCCTGGTGGACCCTGGGCATAAAAGGGGAGTGGCCCTCCAACGGGGAGATCGATATCATGGAATATTACCGCGGCATGCTGCTGGCCAATATGGCAACAGGTACGGATAAACGCTATAAAGCTCACTGGTACACCACCACGAGGCCCGTTGCTGCTTATCCCAAAAACTGGGTACGCCAGTTCCATACCTGGCGGATGGACTGGAATGAAAACGAGATCAGTCTCTACGTTGACGATCAGTTGCTCAATAGAGTAGCTGTCAAAGACCTGGTGAACCGCGACGGCAGCGGCATCAATCCCTTCCTGCAGGAACATTATATGATACTCAACCTGGCGGTAGGAGGGGATAACGGCGGCGACCCGTCAGGCACCAGTTTCCCCCGGCGCTACGAGATCGACTATGTCCGCGTTTACCAGCGCTAGAGCTTGAAAAAGATCTTTTTCCGGTACAGCCAGTTGCTCAAGGACCAGATCAGGAACCAGGCAACAAGGGCGGTGGCCAGGTGCTGCGCCCATTCCGGGAAGCCGGCAGCTGCCAGGCCCCCATTCACGAAGATGCCCACGGTCTTATTACCCCACTGTGGCATTACGGTTTCAAAGAACAGGTAAATGAAGATCGGGTTCATCCCGACCACCACCGCGATCCAGGCCAGCCGGTTCTTCCGGTATACATCAATGATCCAGTAAGAGAGTGCCACCATCAGCATCACCCATCCACCGGAAACGATCACAAAGGAACTGGTGGCAATGCGCTTGATGATGGGCGTTATACCGGCCTGGTCCAGTCCATACCCCGCCGCCAGTGCCGCCAAGCCTGCTGCTGCCAGTATCCTTACCTTGTGGCGGGAAAACCGGTCCCCCGACAGTAATTTGCCTGCCAGCGAACCCCAGATGGTGTGTGCCGCCGTAGGAAGGAAATTAATGGCCACCCACCCATCGCTGTTGATCTTTCCCATCAACACGGTATCCATATAGGCCCCGAAATTCCGGGAATGCACAAAGGGCTGGTCGAAACCCGGTACC
>CBFGLD010000253.1:0-4340 GCA_965649495.1 uncultured Flavihumibacter sp.
GGGGCAGCGAGGGAGATTTAGTTTGGTACAGGAGGCTGCTGATCCAGACCACTCCACGGCGAGCATCGTCCACCAGGAAAAAAAGGGCGGCCACCAGTTTGGCGAAAAAAAGTCCCACGATGGTGGCAAACAGGTAACTCCGGAAGGCCTTGCTCATGCCGGTGCCTGACTGCAGTTGTGGCAGGAAGAGCAGCACCAGGATAGCGAGGATGGCCACCAGCCAGTAAGCGGCGATGAGTACCAGGCGGGTACGCGAGGAGGCTGTCTGGCTCACGAGTTTCAGGGCCTGGAACACGTAGATATCCAGCATTATAAGGATCCCTAATATCACCCATATCATTCCGGAACTGCGCATATTTTCAGTAAGGTTTAAAAGTTTATGAATTCATCCAGTTGCTGGTGGATGGCGGCCAGGGTGGCTTCATCGCGGATGGAGCCGTCCAGGTTCAGTAAAACGTTCACCACCGAGATGGGCAATTTATTATGGTGCACGGCCATTTTCAGGTAATGCAGGATGCCGGTGAGGTGTTCCATGCCGCGGAGGTTGCCCGCGCGGCCGGTGGAAACGCCGGTGAGCAGGGCCTTTTTGCCCCACCAGGCGCGTTGAATATCGGTGTTATCGATCAGGGATTTCAGTACCCCGGGGATGCTGCCGTTGTATTCGGGACTGATGAAGATGAATTTCTGGGTGGGCTCCAGCAGGGATTCCTCCAACTGGCGGATGGCGGCGTTGCGGCTGCTGACGTCCAGGTCTTCCAGCGAGAGCAGGACCGCTTCGATGCCTTTGGCGGCCAGGAGCTGCTGGTACTGCCGGGCGATCTTAATGGTGTTACTGCCTTTCCTGTTGGTGCCGGATACGATGGTGTACATTAAAATAATTTACTGGCGCAAAATTCTGTGAAACCATAACACCATCCAACCCCGATTGTTCCGGATTTTAGGACACGAAACGTTATTTTTGTCCTCCTTACCCCAAAAGGTAACCCGTATCATGCAATTCACTTACTACGGACATTCCTGTTTTTCGGTATCCATCAACGGTAAGAAACTGTTGTTCGATCCATTCATTACGCATAATGAGCTGGCTGCGGCCATCAAGGTAAACGAGGTGGAAGCCGATTATATCCTGGTATCGCACGGGCATGCGGACCATATCGCCGATTGTGTATCCATTGCCAAACGCACCGGCGCGAAGGTGGTGGCCAGTTGGGAGGTGTACGAGTGGCTGCAGAAAAAGGGAGTAGAAAATTGTCATCCGATGAATACCGGCGGCAGCTGGGATTTCGGCGATTTCCGCGTGAAGTGCGTGGTGGCGCAGCATTCCAGTGGGCTTCCCGACGGCAGTTACGGCGGCAACCCGATGGGCTTTATCGTATTTTCCGATGCCGGCAATTTTTATTACAGTGGTGATACCGCGCTGACGCTGGACATGCAGCTGATCCCGCGATGGGCAAAACTTAATTTTGCGGTCTTACCGATTGGTGACAATTTTACCATGGATGCCACGGATGCCCTGGCTTGTGCGGAAATGGTGCAGTGCCAGCAGGTGATCGGCGTCCATTACGACACTTTTGGGTTTATCCGGATCGACCATGAAGCGGCACAAAAGACCTTTGCCTCCGCTGGCAGGAAACTACACCTGGTGACCATCGGAGATACCATCAGCGTGTAACCACTACCCAAACCTTGAAAACAAAGAAAGAATCAGGAGAAAATTATGGCTAGAATCATTGGCGTTGCGAATCAGAAAGGTGGCGTAGGCAAGACCACCACTGCCATTAACCTGGCGGCCAGTTTTGCCGTGCTGGAGTACCGTACCCTGCTGGTAGATGCGGATCCACAGGCCAACAGCACTACGGGAACGGGCTTTGACCTGCACAATATCACGCAGAGCCTGTACGACTGCATGGTAAACGGGGCACCCATCCGGGATGTGATCTTAAAAACAGATATCCCGCACCTGGACGTGGTGCCATCGCATATAGACCTGGTAGGTGCGGAGATCGAGATGATCAATTATCCCAACCGGGAGAATGTGCTGAAGGGCATCCTGCAGCCCGTCCAGGACGATTACGATTTCATCGTCATTGACTGTTCACCTTCGCTGGGCCTGATAACGGTAAATGCGCTGACGGCGGCCGATTCAGTGATCGTGCCGGTGCAGACCGAATTTTTTGCCCTGGAAGGCCTGGGTAAATTGTTGAATACTATCAAGATCGTGCAGAACCGGCTGAACCCGGAGCTGGTGATCGAGGGGATATTAATGACCATGTACGATGGCCGTCTTCGGTTGTGCAACCAGGTGGTGAGCGAAGTGCGTCGTCATTTTGATGAGCTGGTCTTTGACACCATTGTTCACCGCAATACGCGGATCAGTGAAGCGCCGTCGGTAGGCAAGCCCGTGATCCTGTACGACGCGTACAGCAAGGGTTCCGTGAATTACCTGAACCTGGCCAAGGAGATCTTACAGAAGAACAACATGACGAAGATCAGCCAGGAAGACCGGGTGATAGAAATGGAGGAAGGAAATCAAGAAGAGTAACTGTAGTATTATAATCATGAACAGTCCCAATAAAAAAGATGCCTTAGGAAAAGGAATACGTTCCTTATTACAAAATATAGATGCCGACCTGAAAAATACGTCGGGGCAGTTGAAGCCCCAGGTGGTGGAAGCGGCCACCGGCATCATCCGGATTCCGATTACGCAGATCGAGACCAACCCCAAGCAGCCGCGTCACGATTTTGACGAGCAGGCGCTGAACGAGCTGGCGGCATCCATCAAGCTGCACGATATCATCCAGCCGATCACAGTATCCAAGCTACCGACGGGCAAGTACCGGTTGATCTCGGGAGAAAGAAGGTTCCGGGCTTCCAAAATTGCGGGGCTGAAGGACATGCCGGCCTATATCCGCCAGGCCGACGACCAGCAGTTGCTGGAGCTGGCCCTGCTGGAGAACCTGCAGCGCGAGGACCTGAATGCCATAGAGGTGAGCCTGAGCTACAAGCGCATGATGGATGAGCTGCAGTACACACAGGAGCAGGTGGCGGAGCGCATGGGCAAGGAAAGAAGTACGGTAGCCAATTACGTGCGGCTGCTCAAGCTGCCGCCGGATATCCAGGTAGCGGTTCGCAACGGAACTATCAGTATGGGACATGCGCGCGCGCTGATCAACGTAGACGTGGTAGACAAGCAGTTGTATATCTTCAACGAGATCAAGAATAAAGGGCTGAGTGTACGGCAGACCGAAGAGCTGGTACGCAAGTTGTACAAGGAGGAAGCTCCTGCTGTTAAAAATGCTGCAAAAGCGGCGCTGCCGGCGGCCTATAAGAAAATTGAGGATAATTTAGCTACGCATTTCAGCACCCGCGTGCGGCTGAACCACAGCAAAAAAGGAACGGGAAGCATTACGCTGGAATATTATTCCATCCAGGAGCTGAACAAGATCCTGGAAGCGATGGGTGTGGATGCGAACTAAGGCAATGAAACGAATACCTGTTATTCTCCTTTTCCTGTGTTTCCTGCTGGCGGGAGCGGTGGTACGTTCCCAGGACAGTACGGCGGGCATTATCGTGGATTCCGCGGTGTTGCTGAAGGCGAAGGTGGATAGCGGTAGCAGCGCCAAACACATTCCGCGGAAGGCGGTGATCCGCTCGGCCATCCTGCCGGGCTGGGGGCAGGCTTACAATAAAAAATACTGGAAGATCCCGATCATTTACGGCGCGCTGGGTGCTACGGGATACGTGTTCTTCGACAATATCACCACCTACCGCGAAGTGCGGTATGCTTACCGGGTATCGGTAGAGAGCAGCACTACGGGTGACACATCGCAATACGCTTCGGTTGCCGAATACCTGAAACCCTTCGTGCGGGCCAATGCCACGGGGCAATTGCGTAATTACAGGGACATCACGAGGCGGAACATCGACTACTCGGTTTTGGTATTCCTGTTGTTCTGGGGACTGAACGTGGTAGATGCTACCGTAGATGCACACCTGAAGGATTTTGATGTAAGTCCCAACCTGAGTATGAAGGTAAAACCCATGCTGCCCACCGGTGGGTCCGTGGCGGGGTATGCTTCCGGGAATACATCCGGGCAGGGAGGCATTCCGATGACCGGGTTGTCTTTGGTAGTGGACATCCACAAAGCGCGGCCCCGCGTCCGGTCCCTGCCTGTTGCGCGCTGAAGACTGCCATCCTGATTTTTCCTAACTTGCAGGACCTTAAACGAATCAATATGAAAATTGCGCTGGTAGGATACGGCAAGATGGGAAAAGCCATTGAGCAGATCGCCCTGGAACGCGGGCATGAGGTAGTGTTACGGCTGGACCTGGACAATGCC
>CBFGLD010000254.1:0-4337 GCA_965649495.1 uncultured Flavihumibacter sp.
GTTCACCACACCGGTACCACTCCAGGTGCCACCGGCAGGAGTACCACTCAAAACGATGTTGTCTGCATCAATACAAACCGGTCCATACGCACCCGCATCTACGGTTGGTGGTGCAGTCAGATTGGTTACAATATTACATTCAGAAGTACTAATAACCTGGTTGCCGTCAAGTATGCTAACCAGAAGGGTTACCGTATAAGAGCTACCAATTAATGGAGCATTGACAGTAATATTACTGGTGCCCTGCCCGCTGGCAATTGTTGCACCATTAGTAGCAGACCAGGTCAGGGTGCGTAATCCTGCAACTGGGGTAACAGAAGAACTATATGGAACGGCCTGTGCACCTGCACAAACGGAGGCGGGACCTGTTACATCACAAGGAGGTATAACCGCAGAAGCCTGCAGCTGAACATCTTTAGATCCTGTGCCCGTAATGGTATTCAATACTTCCGGATTTCCGGATTTACAGAACGCTCCATCTAATCTCATATGATAAGGAGCGCCATTGATATAATTTGCTGTTTTGCCCGCACCCCAGTCTAATTGACTGGATATATGTCCACCCCATGCAATTAACACGGTAGAGGAAGTTGCAGTAAAATCAAAAATCATCCTTGCCGTAAGTGTTTGTGCGGCTGTCAGGTCATAAATAGCAGTAGTAAAATCCGGGTGATAGGAAACAGTTGCTGAGCTGACATTCCAGAAGCTCACTTCCTTTTCATCTGCTGTCAAAGCATTGTAAGATGCTAATGGCTCAGTAGGTGAAGCAGGAAAAGGAGGTGCAGCAGGTATAGCCACCCGTAATTCGGATGGATTGATTCCCAGGGCTCCCAGTCCCTCCAAAGCACTTATTCCAGGAACTGACCTGTCATAAGAAGTGATGTAATCATAGGCATATTTGGTAGCTGTACCTGAAGCCCTGATTACATCGAAATTAACAACTAAGCGGTAATTCAACCCCGCTGTAAGGCCTTCAATAACCGTTCGGAAAGCAACGGACTCTCCTTCTGAGTAGGCAGAGTTGTTATTTCCTAATTGCCCGGTGATCCAGCCATTCTGGGGATCTGCCTTGTTCTCTCTCTGCTCCAGCCGGAAGTTGGCTGACCCCGGGCATTCCTGGGCAAAAGGCTGTGATACAAATAAAAATAATGCTGCAAGCAGTGACAATACATTTTTCCCGACTCCAGCATTCAATACACGCCCAAACATACCCCGGGTGAGGGTGGAATTTCGGCGCATGGATTTAGCCACGTGAGGATCACCCACGCACATAGTAAACTTACCCATGATACAGGTTTTAATTTAAATGATTGCTACGATATGTAAGCCAAAGCGGCATTGAAAGGATATGGATCCGTAAAGGGATAGATAAACACGTAGCTAAAAAGGGAGTCGATCGGTTTGGATGGGATACAGATAAGGGAACGTAAAAGTATATTCTGAAAGTGATAATGTCAAGTAAGCAACCCAGTTTTAATAATGCAACAAAGTTGCATTGCTGATAACCGGCATTTTATGGCATGAAAAAGGGGCGTATCACTACGCCCCTGTAAGGAATTTCTAATTGAAGTTATTATGCATTCACCTTACCCTTCACCTTCGCAATCACTTCTTCAGCGATGTTGTTAGGAGCCGGGGCGTAATGGGAGAATTCCATAGTGGAGGAAGCACGACCTGATGACAGGGAACGTAACTGTGTTACGTAACCGAACATTTCACTAAGAGGTACTTTCGCTTTGATAACCTGTGCATTTGCACGGCTGTCCATACCTTCCATCATACCGCGACGGCGGTTCAGGTCTCCGGTTACATCACCCATGTACTGATCCGGGGTAACCACTTCCACTTTCATGATGGGCTCCAGCAATACGGGTTTTGCTTTACGGGCAGCCTCACGGAAACCTTGCTTGGCACAAAGTTCAAAGGACATGGCATCCGAGTCAACCGCGTGGAAACTACCATCGAATATGCGCACTTTCATGCTTACCACCGGGTAATTTGCCAGTACACCATTTGTCATGGCCAGTTGGAAACCTTTCTGGATTGCCGGTACAAATTCGCGGGGGATGGATCCACCAAACAGATCATTCACAAACTGGAAAGACTGTCCGGGATTGGCTGCCAGCCACTCTTCGTCTGCTGCACTGAGTTCAAAAACAATATCAGCGAACTTACCACGACCACCGGTTTGTTTCTTAAGGGTCTCGCGGTGTTCGATCCGGCCGCTGAAGGCTTCTTTATATGCCACCTGGGGATTACCCTGGTTCACTTCTACTTTAAATTCACGCTTCATACGATCCACGATGATTTCCAGGTGCAGTTCACCCATACCACTGAGGATGGTCTGACCCGTTTCTTCATCTGTACGCACGCGCAGGGTGGGATCTTCTTCCACGAGTTTGGCGATGGCCATACCCATTTTGTCCACGTCGGCCTGAGTCTTAGGTTCTACTGCAACGGAGATAACCGGTTCGGGAATAAACATGTTCTCCAATACAATAGGATGGTTCTCATCACAAAGTGTATCACCGGTTTTGATTTCTTTGAAACCTACCGCAGCGCCAATATCTCCCGCTTCAATGAATTCAATCGGGTTCTGCTTATTGGCGAACATTTTCATGATACGGCTGATCCGCTCTTTCTTGCCACTCCGTACGTTCAGTACATAGGAACCAGCATCGAGGTGACCGGAATAAGCCCGGAAAAATGCGAGGCGACCAACAAAGGGGTCGGTCATGATTTTAAACGCCAGGGCTGCAAAGGGCTCTTTGGCATCCGGTTTACGTGAAATGGTTTCGCCGGTATCAGGGTTCGTTCCTTCAATGGCGTCGATGTCAACCGGGCTGGGGAGGTAGCGGCAAACTGCATCCAGTGCAGTTTGTACACCCTTATTCTTGAATGAAGAACCGCACATCATCGGAACGATACTCAGATCGATCGTAGCCTTACGGATCGCTTCGTGCATTTCGGCTTCGGTGATGGAGTTGGGATCTTCAAAGAATTTTTCCATCAGCATATCGTCGTATTCAGCAACGGCTTCCACCAGGCTAGCCCTCCACTCTTCGGCTTCTGCCACCATATCAGCCGGAACATCAATTTCATCGAAAGTCATACCTTCTGTTTCGGCATGCCAGATGATCCCTTTCATTTTGATAAGGTCCACCACACCCTTAAAATTATCTTCCGCTCCAATGGGAAGCTGAAGGGGTACGGCCTTAGCACCCAACATCTCTTTCACCTGCTTTACTACATTCAGGAAGTCGGCTCCGGAACGGTCCATTTTATTGACGAATCCAATACGCGGAACCTTGTAACGGTTTGCCTGGCGCCATACCGTTTCAGACTGTGGCTCAACTCCATCCACCGCGCTGAACAATGCGATCAGACCATCCAGAACGCGCATGGAACGCTCCACCTCTACGGTGAAGTCCACGTGACCCGGAGTGTCAATAATGTTGAAAGAATATTTCTTTGAGTCAGGAGTAACCTGTCCCTTATTTGTAGGAAAATTCCACTGGCAGCTTACAGCAGCGGAAGTAATGGTGATACCCCTCTCCTTCTCCTGTTCCATCCAGTCGGTGGTTGCAGCGCCATCGTGCACTTCACCGATCCTGTGAATCATACCGGTATAGCGAAGGATACGCTCTGTAGTAGTGGTTTTTCCGGCATCAATATGTGCCGCAATACCAAAGTTTCTTTGAAATCTTAAGTCTGCCATTGTTGTATGTTAAAAATGTTAAGCCTATATCGTCCGCATGCTGCGGCCCAACCGGGAAATGTCACGAAAAACGTCACCAAACCCAATTTGGAGCGCAAAGGTAAGTATTCGTAGTGAAATTTGTACCGTTGTTGATAAGTTAAAGAAAATACTTATTTCAGCTGTCTGTCCTGATTTTAAGTAGTCAACAGGATATCCACCTTTTAAAATTTGTGCACATAAAAATGACTGACATATTGGAAGATATGAGCAAAGCAGTGTAAATTTAAAAATCATTCATTGTTAACCCATTTCTCACTCAAAATCACGAACTAATATGCCCACCAAAAAAAAGGCCGCTAAAAAAGCACCGGCCAAAAAGGCAGTAAAGAAAGCTGTTGCCAAAAAGGCCGTAGCAAAAAAACCGGCTAAGAAGGTTGCCAAAAAAGCACCGGCAAAAAAAGTGGCAAAAAAAGCAGTTAAAAAGGCCGCTCCCAAAAAAGCAGCCATAAAAAAAGTGGCTAAGGCAGCTAAGAAAGCCGCACCAAAAAAAGCTGCACCTAAGAAAGCAGCTCCCAAAAAAGCTGCAAAAGCCCCTGCTAAAGCAGCTCCTAAGAAAGCGGCCAAAGCCCCTGCAAAG
>CBFGLD010000255.1:0-4297 GCA_965649495.1 uncultured Flavihumibacter sp.
GACGGCAGCCTGAACTATGCCCTCAAGGCACAGCAAAGCTGGCAGCCCAGCGCCGGCATGGATTATAATTTCCCTGCCTTTAACCGCGTGCTGCGCCTGAGCACCGAAGCTTATTACAAACACATGTGGGATGTGGTACCCTATGATATCGACAATGTGCGCATGCGCTATTTCGGCGAAAATAATGCTAAGGCGTATGCTACCGGACTGGAAGCACGGCTGTTTGGCGAGGTGGTGAAAGATGCGGAAAGCTATATCAGCCTGGGCTTCATGCGCACCCGGGAAGATATCGATGGTGACCGGTATTACCAGTATACCCTGGATTCACTGAACCGACCTGTTGACAGCACCCTTACCGAGAACGGATGGCTGCGGCGCCCTTCCGACCGCTTCCTCATGGTGGGCATCTTCTTCCAGGATTACCTGAGCACCAATAAGAACTTCAAGGTTTTTGTCAACACCATTTATGGCGCCAACCTTCCCTACAATATTCCCAACAGCATTAAATACCGCAATGCGCTGCGCATAGACCCCTATGTCAGGATCGATATCGGCTTCAGCGCCCTGCTGCTGAACAGTGATCCCTCCAAACGCCGCAGCCACAGCCCTTTCCGGAAGTTTGAAAACCTCTGGGCTACCCTCGAAGTGTTCAATATCATCGACCGTGCCAATACCATTTCATACCTCCTGATCAAGGATTTTTCTAACACTACCTATACCATCCCCAACCGGTTAACTCCCCGCCTCGTGAACTTCAAACTGGTAGGGCGGTGGTGAGAATCCTATCTTTGCTCTATGACCAAGCTTTCCGTTAATATCAACAAATTTGCCACCATCCGTAATAGCCGGGGCGGCAATAATCCCGATGTGGTTAAGGCTGCCATGGATGCCCAGCTTTTCGGGGCAGATGGGGTAACAGTACACCCCCGCCCCGATGAAAGGCATATCCGTTATGCGGATGTTCGCGCTATTAAACCCATCATCACCACCGAATTCAATATTGAGGGTAATTGCCGCGAGCAAAAATTCGTAGACCTGGTACTGGAAGTTAAACCCGACCAGGTGACCCTGGTTCCGGACGCCGAAGGGCAACTGACCTCCGACCACGGCTGGGATACCTTGCGCAACAAAGATTACCTGGTGGAAATGATCCGGGTCTTCCGCGATGCCGGCATCCGGACTTCCATCTTTGTAGACCCGGTGATCGAAATGGTGGAAGGTGCCGTGGCCACCGGAACCGACCGCATAGAATTGTATACAGAGGGTTATGCCCGCGGGTATGCCACCGACCGGGAAGCAGCCATCGCCCCCTATGTGACGGCAGCCAAACGCGCCCATGAACTGGGACTCGGCATCAATGCCGGCCACGACCTGGACCTGCTGAACCTGAATTATTTTGCCCGGAATATCCCTTTTCTGGATGAAGTATCCATCGGTCATGCCCTGGTTTGCGATGCCCTGTACCTGGGATATGAAAACACCATCCAGTTGTACAAGCGGCAATTGAGCTGGTAAGTGGTCCCTCAGTGGTCACTCAGTGGTCCCTGTCTGGTCCCTGTTACAGTACGGAAGTTACTCCTTGGTCAATATGTATTTGGAGGCATGCTCCCCTGTTATCCGGTTGCCCTGCAGGTCAAGCTGTACCAGGGTATTTTCGCCTACGAAATACTGGGTGGGTGCGTTCTGAAGTCCCCCCAATATAACTGTAGTTCCCTGCTGGTTCCAACTGAAAGTACCGGTATGAGTATGCGCTTTTTTATCCTTGCCCAGGTAAACGGTGGAAATTGAATAGTTCATATCCTTGCCCAGGGTAAGAGCGGTTTCAATACCCTCACAATCCGCACAGGGAACCACTCCTTTATAGGTGCCGGCCCAGTCCAGCGAATTCATGCTGCTGTGCGCCATATCAGCCATGGCGGTATCAGCAGCGGCGGTAGTAACCGATACCGTATCGGCGGTCATTGTTGTTTCACCGTCTGCATCCTTTTTTACCTGCTGCTGACAGGCTGTTACCATGAAGGAGAGTGCCACCGCAGTGGCCAGGAGGATAGTTGATCGCATAATCAGTAGGTTTAACTGGTTAAAGCGATTGTAACAAAATAAACTAAAAATTGGTTTAGTTTTTCATGATCTTGAATTCCACCCTCCGGTTCAACTGCCTGTTCTCATCCGAATCGTTGGGCACCACGGGTTTGGACTCACCATACCCCTGGGATGTTATCCGGATCTCCGGAATACCTTTGGAAAGGATGTATTCCCGAACCGAGCGGGCGCGGTTATCACTCAGGGTGAAGTTGTACTGGTCCGATCCATAACTATCTGTATGCGCGCTCATTTCGATTTCTATGGAGGGGTTTTCCTTCAGCAGTTTAACAACACGATCCAGCTCCACAAATGACTCCGGACGCAGGTCCCATTTATCGAAATCAAAAAACACGTTGTTAAGCCGTACCACCTGCCCGATCTCAATGGGAACCAGGTAGAGGTCCTTATGGATTTCTTTGTAACCCTCTTTCACGAGGGAGTCGAGGTTCAGGTTCTCGGAGATGGCGAAAAATTTATCCGCGCTGGCCCGGATACTATAATTCTGGTCGTAGGGCAGCACGATCTTAAATGCCCCATCAATGGCATTGGAGACGCCGTTACCGGCTATATTTCCATCAGGCAGTGTTTCATATACCAGGGAAGCACTCAGGGGATCCCCGGTTTTTTTATTATACACATTCCCGCTCACCAGGATAACCGGGTCGGGTTTTTCCTTTTCCATCAGTTTCACGCGAACAATATCGCTTTCCCCATAAGAATTCAGTTTGGTAGTGAGATAGGCATATTCACCACCGGCATCCAGGGTAAAAAAGGCGTCCCAGTTTTCCGTATTAATCGGGCTTCCCAGGTTCACCGGATCGGTCCATTTCAACCAGGTATCATCCAGCCGCCGGGTCATCCAGATATCGTTATCCCCCAGCCCGCCTTCGCGGTTACTGCTGAAATACATGGTCTTTCCGTCTGCAGCCAGGTAAGGTGCCATTTCATCGGTATTAGGTCCATTGATCTTTTTACCCAGGTTTTTGGGTTCGGTCCAGGTTCCATTGGGCGTGAGGAAAGAAACAAAAATATCATTCAGGCTACTACCCTCGTCGGTAGCCAGGTAAAGCAACAGGGTTTTACCATCGTGGGCCATCACGGCGCCGGATTGCCGGCCTTTATCGTACTTCAGGTAATTTTTGATCTGCAATGCATCGGGTTCACTCCACCGGCCATCCTCCCGGAGGTAGCACATGCTGATACCCTTACCATTGTATGCTCCCCGAAGAAATGAACCCCGGATCAGAATACGGTTATTATCCGGAGAAATAGAATAAACCGCATTGTATTGGGAAGTATTCAGGGGATACGCCAGGTGGCGGGCCTCGCTCCATTGACCGTTTTCCTCTTTATAGGAAAACCAGATATCCTGAGAGTTGGGCACAGAGCGGTACTTGGTATTAGCCGGGTGGTTCTCACAAATAAAAAACAGGAGATTGCCATCCGGTGAGATGGTCGGCCTTAGCTCCGGCAGGTCAGAATTAATATTGATCCCCAGGTTTTCGATCTTTATGATCGTTGATTCTGTTATAATGTTTTCCGCCTGCTTCACCAGTCCCCTGTTAGCGGTGTCCAGCGCCGGTTGGCCAGAGGCAGCAACAATACCATGGATGAGCAGGGCAAGGAGTAAAATTCTTTTCAATGGAATGGATTTATACTTATCCCTAACGAATTTTAAGCGCCTGCAGGTACGTGGAAAGGGAAAAAAAATCCGGAAAAGGGTAATATCCTTAACTTAAGGCGTAATAGTGACCATGAAAGAGATTCAAGCAATCGTCGGGGCCTGGGACCAGGCCCGTCAGCAGGGTAAAAAGGCGGCATTAGTAACGGTGGTACACCTGGAGGGCTCCAGTTATCGGAGGCCGGGAGCGCGCATGCTCGTAACCGAAGATGGTCAGATGACCGGGGCCATCAGTGGCGGCTGCCTGGAGGGCGATGCTTTGCGGAAGGCCTTGCTGGTGATGGAACAGGGGCAATCCAAACTGGTTACTTATGATACCAGCGATGAAGATGATGCCACGATAGGGGTTCAGTTGGGATGTGCGGGGGTTATCCAGGTACTCATGGAACCCCTAACCGGGGGCGTTGCTCCCAACCCGGTTGAATTGCTGCGGAAGTCCCTTGAAAAAAGACAATCCCATGTCCTGGTCACCCTCTTCTCCCTGGAACATAAGCGCAGTCAACAAGAAGGCACCTGTTTGCTGGTGGCAGC
>CBFGLD010000256.1:0-4292 GCA_965649495.1 uncultured Flavihumibacter sp.
CGGAATATTAGTCATCAACGAACTGCACGATCTCCAGGCCCGCATACAGGTTTCGCTCTTCAATATCCTGGAAGAAGGGGATGTTCAGATTCGCGGCTTCAAACTTCGCATGCCACTGGATATCCTTTTTGTATTTACTGCTAACCCCGAGGATTATACGAACAGGGGATCCATTGTCACTCCTTTAAAAGACCGGATCGAAAGCCAGATCCTGACACACTATCCCAGGAACCTGGAAGATTCGCTGGCAATCACCCGCCAGGAGGCCAGTATTACGCCTGCCCAGGAAAAGAAGGTTCAGATGAACGACCTGTTGAAGCGCCTGATTGAGCAGGTTGCTTTTGAAGCCCGCAATAATGAGTACGTGGATAAGAAAAGTGGTGTTTCTGCCCGGTTAACCATCAGCGCCTACGAGAATGCCATCAGTGCTGCAGAAAGAAGGGCTATCATAAATAAAGAAAAAAATACGCAGGTTTGGGTGAGTGACCTGGTGGGTATCATCCCCTCTATCACCGGTAAAATTGAACTGGTTTACGAAGGGGAACAGGAAGGTCCTTTCCAGGTATCCATGAACCTGCTGGACAAAGCCATACGTTCCCAATTCGTAACGTATTTCCCAAATCCGGAGACCATAAAAAAGAGAAGGAGTACCGGGAAAGAATCGATGAAATCAGAGGAAAATCCCTACCGCTCCATCACCCAGTGGTTTGATGCCGGCAATCATATCGATATTTTGCTAAACCTGGCTGATAAGGAAAAGATCGTCCAGTTGTATGCCGTGAATGGACTACATGCGCTGGTTCAAAAATACTTCCCCAAAGCCAGCGAGCAGGAATCTGCCCTGTGGATGGAATTTGTATTACATGGGCTGGCAGCCTATTCCATGATCAGCAAAAAGGTCATCGATAACCGGATCGAATTCAAGGACCTGATCGGGTCCATGGTGAACCTTGGCAGCAGCAGTTACCGCGATGAGGATTTTGACGGTGAGGATTTCAGTTAAGTGCTGAAAGGCGTTCGCTTTACTTTCGCGAATTCAGCATAAGCCCTATCTTCAATCCGCCGCTCAGGGCCAATCCCGGTGACCGCATAGTGCGGAGTACTGTAAAATGGTGTGCCTGGTATTCATCCGACGCGCCATTCCAGGATGCCCGGTCGGTGATATTGTCAACCGCGTAACCTATACCACCATATAGGTCCACCACAAAGAGTTCGGAGAACACCCATTGTTTGCCCAACTCTATATTCAGTGCACCAAAGACCGTGGTTTCTTTTTTCTTTTCATAGGTGCCTCCTTTGCTCACTACGTAATTCTCGCCGTAAACACCTGTATAAAAAACAGGTTTGATATAGGTTCCCTGGAGCAGGTGGGCATACCGGATACTCCGGTTAATGAAGTCTGGAGTACGGATAAATTTGTATCCTACCCCCAAACCAAGCCCACCGGCATTTCTTTTGACCGTGGTATACCCTACCACCGGATCATAATAATCCATATCCACATTATCGTGCCTGCCCAGCCCGATTAGGCTGGCGGTAAACTCCAGCGATCGGCCCGGTTTAAGGCTCCTCTCATAACCCAGTTGGGTGTGCCCGAACAGGGGCGATAGGAAGTTGAATTTGATGGCGTTCCGGGATTGGCCGGTATATAATTCCGGGTCCTTCAGGTTGCTTTTATAGGATTCCGTACGGCCATTTTCAAATTCTATCCGGATGATCCGGTCCTTTTCAATGCCATAAGAGGGGCCATCGGGCTCAGCAAAAAGCTTGTATTTAACTTCGTCCACTCCTATTTCCAGGATCCTGGCCATGATTACCTCACCTCCCTTTTTGTGAATTTTGTCCTGGGCGGTTGCTGCCAGGGATGCCAGGCAGAGGGTAACAAACAGGAAGTAACGCATAATGATAGGGTTTAGGAGATGACAAGATCCCCTTTAAGAACGTTGCTTTAAGAAGGTTAAATGATGTTGACTTCCCTGTCAAGTGTAACGCCGAACCGGAACTTAACGCTTTCGATGATCTCCTCACTGAGCGCCAGGATTTCCGCTCCACTTGCCTTGCCGTGGTTAACCAGTACCAGTGCTTGTTTTTCATGGCATCCTGCATCACCCTTCCGGTAGCCTTTCCATCCGCACTTTTCAATCATCCAGCCCGCGGCCAGTTTAACCTGTTGTCCCGGTAAGGAATAACCGATAATGTCGGGATATTCTGATTTGAGTTTTTCAAAATATTCAGCGGTGACCACCGGGTTCTTGAAGAAGCTGCCGGCATTGCCGATCTTTGCCGGATCGGGAAGTTTTGATTGGCGGATATTGATGACTGCCTGTGAGATTGCTTTTATACTAAGCTCCTGTATCCCCATCCTGTCCAACTCCTGCCGGATAGCTCCGTAACTGGTATGGAAAACCGGTTTTTTGTGCAGGCGGAAGGTAACGCTCATGATCACGAACTGGCCTTTGTATTTATTTTTGAATACGCTATCGCGATATCCGAAAGCGCAGTCGTCGAGGGTGAAAGTGTGAATGGATTGGTCCTGGAGGTGATACGCTTCCAGGTCCCAGAATACGTCGCGAAGCTCCACTCCATAAGCCCCGATATTCTGCATGGGGGCGGCCCCTACATTTCCCGGGATGAGGGATAAATTTTCCAGTCCCGCCCAGCCTTTACTGAGGCAATACAGAACAAATTGATGCCAGTTCTCCCCTGCCCCTGCTTTCACATATACGGCTTCGTTATCCTCATGCAGTTCTTCAATTCCCTTTACTTCATTCTTTACCACCCAGCCGTCCACATCTTTTGTCAGGAGCATGTTGCTGCCCCCGCCCAGTACTAATAGTCCCTGGTTTTTCAGCGGTGAGCGATGCACTATGGAGAGCAGGTCTTCCAGTTGATCCGTATCGGCGAATCTTCCAAAATACCGGGCGGATGCATCCACCCCAAAACTGTTGAATGCCTTAAGCGAAAAATTTTCGTCAATTTGCATAATACAATAATACCTCAAAGTTATGAGCCGGAAAGCAACCATCCTCGGGGCAAGCGGATTAATTGGCAGCGCACTGCTGGATATCCTGCTTTCTGATCCCTATTACGAGGAAGTTACTGTTATGGTACGTAAATCGCTCCCTCTCCAGCATCCAAAACTGCGCCAGTCAATCGTGAATTTTGAGGTTCCGGAAGAATATGAAGCCCCCATTGCGGGGAGTGAAACGGTTTTTTGTGCTGTCGGCACCACCATGAAGAAAGTGGAGGGTAACCATGATGCCTACCGGAAAGTGGATTATGATATCCCGGTTACCGCAGCAAAAGTGGCTGCCGGTCAGGGTGTCTTTAACTTTATCCTGGTTTCCTCCATTGGTGCCAATGCTGCCAATAACAACAATTTTTACTTGAAACTAAAAGGTATCGTGGAGGAAACGGTCAGCAAATTTTCCCTACCGCAGGTACAACTATTCCGGCCTTCTTTATTACTGGGGCATCGAAATGAGAGTCGGCCCGCTGAACGAATGGGCCAGTTGCTGGCGCCGGTCCTTTCTGTTTTCATGGCAGGACGATGGCGCAGCTATAAACCCGTGAATGCCCAAACCGTTGCTAAAGCTATGGTGGCAGCGGGAAAGCAGCAACAAAGGGGGGTATTTATCCATACCTACGATTCCATCAAAAAACTGGCGGGCGAATAAGGGCCATTAAACCGGGTCAATATCCGGTGTTACGACCACTGATTTAAAGGGTGGCTGTTGGTGCAGGTGTGCGGTAAGCAGGTGGATCTGGTCCTTACATTGTTGCAGCAGGTGCAGGTCCCTCGGTAACTTAATCAGGAGCTCCATGATATACTGGTTGCGGATCCGGTTCACCACGGGTGCAGAAGGACCAATCAGGTAGTTGCCGAATGCAGGTTTCATCCAGTCTGCCAGCTGGCGGGCTGCTGCGGCAACAATATCTGCTTGTTTATGCCGGAACTTCAGCTTGATCATCCTGCTGAAAGGCGGGTATCCAAATTGTTTGCGGCTGTCCAGTTCCAATGCCGCAAACGCTTTGTAATCGTGTTTTTTTACAAACTGTAAAACCGGGTGTTGGGGGTTACGGACCTGTATCAGGACCTTGCCCTGGGCTCCTTTCCTTCCCGCCCTGCCACTCACCTGCTCCATGAGCTGGAACCCCCGCTCATACACCCGGAAATCTGCAAATCCAAGGATGGCGTCGGCATCCAGGATGCCTACCAGGGAAACGTGTTCAAAATACAGTCCTTTCACCACCATCTGGGTTCCAACCAGGATATCGATCCGGTGTTGTTC
>CBFGLD010000257.1:0-4280 GCA_965649495.1 uncultured Flavihumibacter sp.
CTCCGTTAACCCAGTTGTATTGTTTTCCTAACGGAGGGTCCTCACATCTTTTAATATTCATCACAACCGGACGGTCGCCGCCCCGCGGATCGTGACAGGCTGTTACGCTGCAGCACCACGCTCTACCGCACCTGCAACATCAGGCTGGGCTATGTTGCACCCCCGGCAAAAACCATAAACATGAAACCCATCATCAGCAACACCGATTACAACACTCTCCGCTCCCTCGTTACCACCTACCCTTATTACCTGGGCCCCAAAGAAACCGGGCAGCTCATCGATGAGTTGAACCGCGCTGAGATCGTAGACGACCACTCCATCGCCAAGGACATCATCCGGATCGACTCTTACTTTGAAGCCGAAGACAGCGCCACCAAGAAGATCCTGAAACTGAAACTTACCCTGCCCGCACAGGCTAACCTGAAAGAACAAAAGCTCTCCGTGCTCTCTCCCCTCGGCGTGGCCCTGATCGGCTACCGGAAAGGCATGACCGTAGACTGGGATCTGCCCGGTGGCATCAAAAATATTCGCATACTGGAGGTAGTTAACTCCTGATAACCCTGCTAAACCCCATATCATATGAGACGCTTGTTTGTCATCCTCAGTACCTCCCTGCTGGCGGTCACCGCCCTGGCCGCCCTGCTGCACGCCGCCGGCTGGTGGCTGCTCTTCCTGCCCCTGCTGGCACTCACCATCCTGGGTTATTACGACATGTTCCAGACAAAACGATCGATCCTGCGCATATACCCCGTCGTGGGGCGGCTGCGCTACCTGATGGAAGAGCTGCGCCCCAAGATCTACCAGTACTTCATCGAGTCGGATATCGACGGCCGCCCCATCAACCGGGTAGATCGCTCCACCATCTACCAGCGCGCTAAAAGCGAGAACGATACCATGCCTTTCGGTACCCAGCTCGACGTGTATTCCGAAGGTTATGAGTGGATGTGCCACTCCATGGCGCCGCGCGACTTCAAGCTGCTGGACCAGGACCCGCGCGTCCTGATCGGTAACAAGGACTGCACCCAGCCTTACTCCTGCAGCATCTATAACGTGTCGGCCATGAGCTACGGCGCCCTCAGCGCCAACGCCATCGAAGCCATGAATGCCGGCGCCCGCATCGGCGGCTTCGCCCACAATACCGGCGAAGGTGGCCTGAGTCCCCACCACCTCAAACACGGCGGTGACATCATCTGGCAGATCGGTACCGGCTACTTCGGCTGCCGCACCGCCGACGGCAACTTCGACCCCGTGAAATTCCAGGAGCGCGCCACCCTGGCCCAGGTGAAAATGATCGAGCTCAAGATCTCCCAGGGCGCCAAGCCCGGCCACGGCGGCATCCTGCCCGCCTCCAAGAACACCCCGGAGATCGCCGCCATCCGCGGCGTGCAGGCTCACACCCTGGTGGAATCGCCTCCTTTCCATAAGGCCTTCAACACCCCGCGCGAGATGGTGCGCTTCCTCCACCAGCTACGCCAGCTGTCGGGAGGCAAACCCGTCGGGTTCAAGCTCTGCATCGGCCACAAGAGTGAATTTATCAGCATCTGTAAAGCGATGATGGAACTGGATTGCTACCCCGACTTCATCACCGTCGACGGCGCCGAAGGTGGTACCGGCGCGGCTCCGCAGGAGTTCTCGAACTATGTGGGGGCGCCGCTGCTGGACGGACTCGACTTTGTCCAGAACATACTCACTGGACTGGATATCCGAAAACATATCCGCATACTCGCGTCGGGAAAGATCACCAGCGGCTTCCACATCATCCGCGCCATGTCACTCGGCGCCGACGCCTGCTACTCCGCCCGCGCCATGATGATGGCCGTCGGCTGCATCCAGGCCCTGCTCTGTAATACCAACCGCTGCCCGGTGGGCGTGGCCACCCAGGATCCTAAGCTGACGGTAGGGCTGGTAGTGGAGGATAAAAAGACCCGCGTGGCTAACTTCCACCGCAAGACGGTGCACAGCGTGGTGGAACTGCTGGGGGCATCGGGACTCGACAATAAGGACAATATCACCCGCTCGCATATCTACCGGAGGATATCCTTCCAGTCGATGCTCACCTATGCGGAGATCTTTCCTTCATACCCCACGGGTTCTTTCCTAACGGAGATCCCACCACGCTACCAGAAGGATTTCCAGTATGCCGATCCGGGGTCCTGGGGTTTTGCCAATATAGGGAGTTGGAGCAGTTGAGGCACTGCAACCAACCGTCACTGCAATCTTTCCATCACCGCGTGTTTGTACAACCGCCCGATCGGGATCTCCTTGCCGGCAAGCTGTACCGTCAGCCCGTTGTATCCGGTGATCTTGTCCAGCGACACCATAAAGGAGCGGTGCACGCGGATGAACTTGTGCTCCGATAACAGGTTCTCCATGGCCGTTATGGACTGCTTCACCAGGTGCCGCCGCTGGTCGGAAAGGTGCACCATCACGTAGTCCTTCAGGCTTTCGATATACAGGATCTCGTGCAGGAACACTTTCTTCATGTCTTTGTCCACCTTCAGGTACACAAAGGCCTGCGGCCCCGGCGCCTCGCCCTGCTGCGCCGGCGGCGCTTCCTGTCCCATCAGCCGGTTCAGCCGCGTGATGGCCTTGAAGAACCGCTCAAAGGACACCGGCTTCACCAGGTAGTCCACCGCGTCCAGCTCAAAGCCCTCCACCGCATACTCACGGTAGGCGGTCACAAAGATGACCCGGGGGGGCTGCGATAAGTTCTTGAGGAAATCGGTGCCGATGATACTCGGCATCTTGATGTCCAGGAAGATGACATCCACCGGCCGCTGGTGCAGCACTTCCAGCGCCTCGATGGCATTGCGGCACTGCCCCGCGATCTCCAGCCCATGGATGGCATTGATGTATCGCGCCAGCACCTGCAGTGCCGGCGGCTCGTCGTCTATCAGCAGGCAGCGCAGTTTCATGCGATACTGGTTGGAGTTTTCAGTAATGACAGCACGAAAAAAGATCCCTCGTCGTTCAGCTTCAGCTCATGGTTGGCGGGGTAGATGAAGCCCAGCCGCTTGCGCAGGTTGCGGATGCCGGTATCGCCCTCGCTGTCCAGCGCCCGCTCTTCCTTGCTGTGCGCGATCTTGCAGCGGATGGTTTCTTTTTTCACCGAGATGTCCAGCGCCATCCAGGGCTTCTGGATGGCTTCCGCGGCGCAGTGCCGGAAGGCATGCTCCAGCGCCGGCAGCAGCAGCAGCGGGGCAATGAACTGGTCGCGCGTATTGCCTTCCACACTCCACGACAGCTCCACCTTATTGTCCAGCCGCTCGCGCTCCAGGTCGATATAATGGCGCATAACCCCGATCTCCTTCTCCAGCCGCACCTCCTCGGCCTTGCAGTCGTAGAGCATATAACTCAGCAGCGACGAGAGCTTCAGGATCAGCGCCGGCGTGCGCGGCGACCGCTGCATCGACAGGGCATGGATATGGTTCAGGGTGTTGAACAGAAAATGCGGGTGCACCTGCGCCTTCAGCAGCTGCAGCTCGGCACCCAGCTTCTCGCGCTCCATGCCCAGCCGCGCCTGCTGCCGCTGGGTCCACGACTTAAAGAACTTGATGATCATCGGGCTGGCAGCCGAAGTGGTCATGCACAGGAAACCCTGCGGCTGGTGGCCCTTCGGCGGGATGTAATCCAACCCCAGCCACTCCTGCACCGGCACATACACATAATTGCGGTAGGCCAGGTTCAGGTAGAGCCCCGCCAGCCCCCAGCTCAGCACCAGCAGCAGGAACTGCCAGATCTTTCCTTTCAGCAGGAGCTGCGGGATGGCGTAATACACCAGCGGGTAACTGAACAACAGGAACACCGGCAGCCACAGGATCATCTTGAAAACATTACGCCCGAAAGACACGGGCTGCGTGTCCATGATGGTCCAGAACAGGGCCCAGATGGTGATGTGAAAACTCCAGTAGATGACATGCCGCCATACGCGGAAGCGGTCCGAGAAGATAAAGTCCCGGTAGAGGAAATGGTTGATATGGTCAAGCCACTGCTGCATTCGGTTGTTCGTTTGCGTTAAGCAGGTACGGGAACGGTCCACCTTTCGGTTGTCCATGGTTGCAGGGTAGTATCGGTGGCGCTGCCGGGAACCACCATGCCGGTGAGCCGGATCTGCAGCCGCACTTCAAAGATGGTGCCCTTATCTTCCAGCTCCAGCTGGTGCTGCTGCGGGTAAATGATGGCCAGCCGCTTCCGCACATTGGCAATGCCGATGCCGTTCTCCCGGTAAGGGGTATACTCGTTCTTGCTGTTGGCGATATTGCATTCCAGCTGCCCCTGTC
>CBFGLD010000258.1:0-4228 GCA_965649495.1 uncultured Flavihumibacter sp.
TAACGCAACCGGCTCCGGCCGCATTGCTGTTGTGTATGCAGAAGGAAATATTGTAGACGGAGCAGGAGGAGAAAACCAGATAGGCGGTGACCGATTCCGGAATTATTTCAGGAAAGCGCGGTTAGACAATAAGGTAAAAGCAATCGTCATCCGCATCAATTCCGGCGGTGGAAGCGCCATGGCTAGTGAGAATATGTGGCGGGAATTGGAACTGGCCAAAAAGGATAAACCCGTAATAGTAAGTTTTGGGGATGTGGCCGCCTCGGGCGGTTATTATATGGCTTGCAATGCCGATAGTATTTTTGCACAACCTAATACCATAACGGGTTCCATCGGGGTGTTTTCGATCGTGCCGAATATGAAAGGATTCTTCAGTAATAAATTAGGGGTCACTTTTGACGGGGTTGAAACCGGCCCCTATGCCAATTCTCCCAATATCGGAGAACCGCTGACACCGATGGAGCGCAGGTTCTTCCAGCAGGATGTAGACAGTATTTATCATACGTTCCTGACAAGGGTGGCTGCTGGACGAAAGATGTCCCTGGCCTCAGTGGATAGCATCGGGCAGGGTAGAATCTGGACAGGCAACAGGGCCATCACCCTGGGGCTGGTGGACCGTACCGGTGGTTTGGGTGATGCCATACGAAGTGCGGCAGCCCTGGCTAAATTGAAAGGGTGGCGGGTAAGGGAATATCCCGAGCAGATGAATTTCCTGGAACGCATTACGGGAGCCTACAAGCATACCGTGGAAACAGGGGCACTGAAAGAAGCCATCGGGGAGGAGTTCCATGGAATATATCAGGAATGGAAGTCAATTCGTTCCACTATCGGGCAGGCACAGGCGAAAATGCCCTTCCATCTGATCTTTCACTAAGGCTTTCTATTTTTGCAGCCTTAATGAATCCAAACAAACCATATAGCCAGTGGAGGGCCATTATGGCCATTGCCAGAGCCAGTTTCCGTGCCATGTTACGGAGCCCGTCGGCAGTGGTTTTCAGTATTTTCTTTCCGCTGGTTTTCATCCTTGTTTTCGGGTTCATCGGAGGCGGGGGTGGCACGGTTTACAAACTGGTACTGGCGAATGGATCCGATACCAGCAATAACCTGCTGGATAGCCTGAAAACAAATCCTTCCATCCGTTTCCTGCAGGCCCAGGGAACCGAACAACTGGAGTCTGACCTGCTCAAGGGCAGGATCACCGGAGTGCTGGATATCCGTAAAGACAGTAGGGATCCCACTCAAACCCGATGGGTTGTTGGTTTCAAATCTACTACCGCCAGTGGTGATAAAATCGCGGGATTCCTACCTATCCTGGAAAATACCATCCACCGGATCGATCGCAACAACATTTCTGCAACCTCCAGCATAGCCCGGGTGGAAACCAATATCAGGGAAGTAAGAAAATACAGGACCATCGATTTTATTCTGCCCGGTCAATTGGGTTTTTCTTTATTAAGCGCGGGTGTATTTGGGGTGGCCTTTTTATTTTTTAACCTGAGACAGCAACTGGTGATCAAACGCTTTTTTGCAACCCCCGTCAGTAAAACATCCATAGTACTGGGAGAAGGGTTGAGCCGGGTAGTGTTCCAATTGATTACCGCTGTCATTATTATCGGCCTGGGACATTATGCTTTTCATTTCACATTGGTGAACGGTTGGATAACTTTTGCAGAAATCCTGGTGTTGAGTTTTATCGCCCTGCTGGTATTCATGGGATTCGGGTTTGTGGTAAGCGCACTGGCAAAAACAGAAGCCAGCATTCCACCCCTGGCAAACATTGTTACCTTACCCCAGTTCCTGCTGGCCGGCACCTTTTTCTCTATCGATGCCTTTCCTCCCTGGCTGCAACCCATCAGCAGGGCAATGCCCCTGACCTACTTCAATGATGCCATGCGGAAGATCGCTTTTGAAGGTGCCCACCTCTCAGATTGTTGGTTCCAGATAACCATCTTGCTGGCATGGGGATTGGCCATCTATTTTGTAGCTGTAATAATTTTCCGGTGGGATTAAATCATATTGCACATGCGAATACTTAAACTAGCTGTCCTGAGTGGTATTATATTTTTCCTCTTACTGACTGCCATTGGTTTTTTATTGCCTTCCCATATCCGGATATCCCGGGCAATCGATATCCGGGCGGGCCGGCCGGAAGTCCGGGCCTGGCTTTCCGATACCGAAAAATGGAAATCATGGAATGTTTACCTGCAAGATTCTGCGGCATCCCGGTTGCAGGTGCGGGTCACAGCGGTCACAGACAGTCTGGTTTTGAGCCATTGGGAGGCAGGAGGAAAACAATTTCAAAGCGGCATGGCCCTGTATACCCCCATGGAGGGAATGGTGACCGTTCAATGGTATTTTGACTTCCGGATCCGTTGGTATCCCTGGGAAAAACTGGGCAGCATTGTTTATGACCGCCAGCTGGGTGACCCCATGCAGGAAAGCCTTGGTAAACTGAAGGCTCTTGTGGAAACGAATCCGTAACTTTAAAAGAATAAAACTTATAATATGAAGTATTTGTTTCTTGCCATTTTTGCGTTAGCCTCCATAGTTCCTGCCTGCGCGCAAACTCCGAAGAGTCCGCATGAAACCGTAAGTGAGGGAAATATCAGTGTCACCTACGGCAGGCCATCAAAACGGGATCGTGAAATATTTGGCGCGTTGGTACCGTATGGGCAGGTATGGCGTGCCGGGGCAGACGCAGCTACGGAAATAAAGTTTGCTTCCGATGGCAGCCTGGGTGGACAAGCCGTAAAAGCAGGCACCTATACCATGTTTGTATTGCCCACGGAAAAAGAATGGACCATTATTCTCAACAGCCAGTTAAAGCAATGGGGCGCTTACGAATACGATAAGCACAAAGACAAAGATGTATTAAAAGTAACAGTGCCGGTAACCGCCATCTCGTCTCCGGTGGAAATGTGGACCATTCGTTTTGATGGAGGGAATATGATCATGGAGTGGGATAAATCACAGGTGAGCGTGCCGGTTAAATAAGTTCCGGAAGTACCTGGTTTAAAAATAGTTGACCCTGGCAGGGATTTCCTTGTCCAGGGTCTTTTTTATTATGGGCTCCCCTGGCCATTCAAGGATATAAACCAGCCATTTGTATTTTTTTAACTAGGGTGCAACGGTGGCTCTCACTAATTTGTCAGATTAATCTGAACAATGACGAACGAACACCAATTGGTGAGAGATTGCCTGAAAGGGAAACCAGCGGCGCAGAAAGCACTGTACGAGCTTTTTGCCTCCCGGATGCTGGGGGTATGCTATCGCTATACAAAATCCATGTCCGATGCTGAAGATGTATTACAGGAAGGATTTGTGAAAGTGTTCCAATACCTGGCCCAGTTCAGGGGGGAGGGCGATTTGGGAGCCTGGATCAGGAGGATCATGGTAACCACTGCCATTAATTATCTTAAGAAAAACAGCAGGTACCAGTATGATCTGTCCTTCAGTGCGGAAGACCAGCATTTCCTGCATCCGGTGTCACCCGATGATCCGGAAATGATACTGGATGCCAAACAACTGGCAGATATCGTCCGGCAATTGCCTCCTGGTTACCAGACCATTTTTAACCTGCATGCCATAGAGGGATTCACACATGTTGAAATAAGTAATATGCTGGGAATCCACGAAGGCACTTCCAGGTCACAATATGCCCGAGCCCGTAACCTGTTGATCAGCTGGTTGCAAAAAGAGTCTGAATCAATAAAACAATCCCGTTATGCCCGTTCCTGATTTCGATAAACATATACAGGAGAAGATGCAAGAGCTGCAGCTCCAGCCATCCCCGGCCGTTTGGGATGCAGTGTCTGCCCGCCTGAGGGAGAAAAAACGCAGGCGGGGGCTGGTTTGGATATACCTGCTGGCGGGTTTATTTCTTGCAGGGGGCACCACTTATCTCTTACTGGAACAGAGCAGCCCTTCCCCCTTCACGAAACAGCCCTCCAACATACAAAAGGGAAAAGCTCACCCAAACACTCCCCAAACACTTAATAACACCCTAACAGAAAACGGATCAACCGATTTATCCGGGGATAATACAGTTGCACCCCGGCCTGGTCAGGGTCAAGGAAAAGTAATATCCATCGCTGATTCAGATAAAGCAATTCATTCCAGGGGTCAGTTAGCACCTGCAAGAAAGCAGGCAATAAGTGCACAAAACAAAACACTCATCACGCATCAGCAGCCAGGCTTTTCTGGAAAGGAAAGACCTCGTTCAACGGCC
>CBFGLD010000259.1:0-4215 GCA_965649495.1 uncultured Flavihumibacter sp.
TGCCGGCTGGCACAGCGGCGTTGTACCCTCATCGCCAGCGGGAGGTGCAGGAAACCATCCGCAGCTTTTTCGGGCAGTATTTTGCAGATACGCAAAAGCGCCACCTGATGGTGGGCATCAATCCCGGCCGCTTCGGGGCGGGCATCACCGGCATCAACTTCACCGCCCCCCGCCAGTTAACAGAGGATTGCCGGATCGACCATCCCTTCGGCAACAGCTCCGAGCTGTCCGCCGAATTCATTTACAAGGTCATCAACGCCTACGGTGGTGCCACCTCCTTTTATCAACAGTTCTTCATTGCATCGGTGAGCCCCATAGGCTATACCCGCAATGGGAAAAACCTCAACTATTACGACGACCCGGAGCTGGCGGAGAGCATACGTCCCTATTCCGCCCGCTGCCTGAAGAAGCTGCTGCAATGCGGCTTTCACCAAAAAGCGGTCGTCTGCATCGGGGGCGACAAAAACTTCAAGTTCCTGGAATCGCTCAACCGCCAGCACGGTTTCTTTGAAGAGATCCTGTCGGTACCGCATCCCCGCTTCATCATGCAATACCGCCGTTCAAAGCTGAATGAGTACGTTCAGGAATATTTGCGGGCCCTGGAGTATTGCGTAAATAAATAATGTGTAGTTTTATCTCCTGTTAATTTCTATTTTATGATTTTCTGATCCTGCCGGATCCCTCCGGCAAAGAACATAGTCCAGGTGCAACCACCCACGGCAAAGCCCCCTGGCTATTGGGTAACCCCCCCCTTCCAGTAATACCGGCCCCGGGCCGATCTTTCCACCTTTATACCATTACAAATGCCTCGTAACGACGCATCCACCCTATCCTGGGTTTCTATATTTCGTTTGATACGTTCCGCCCTCCGCGGCGATGAACAAGACTATACCACCGGCAGCATCCGCCGCTCGGTCTTCCTGCTGGCCATACCCATGATCCTGGAAATGGGCATGGAAAGTGTGTTTGCCGTGGTGGACCTGTATTTCGTGGGCAGGCTGCCAGACAGCAGCCATAATATCCAGACGGTGGGGCTGACCGAATCGGTCTTATCGCTGGTATATGCCCTGGCCATCGGCATCAGTATGGCCGCCACGGCCATGGTAGCCCGGCGCGTAGGCGAAAAAGACCCCAAAGCCGCCTCCCATGCCGCTGTGCAGGCCCTCTGGCTGTCGCTCGGCATCACCCTGGTGGTGAGCCTCAGCGGCATCTTCCTGGCGCCCGATATCCTGCGGTGGATGGGTGCCGAGCCCGAAACCGTGCGCCTGGGAACGCCTTACACCCGCCTCATGATGGGCAGCAGCATCGTCATCATGCTGCTCTTCCTGATCAACGGGATCTTCCGCGGTGCCGGCGATGCCTCCATGGCCATGAAAAGCCTCTGGATCGCCAATATCGCCAATATCATCCTCTGCCCCTTGCTGATCCTGGGATGGGGACCCTTTCCCGCACTCGGCCTGTTCGGCGCGGCACTGGCCACCACCATCGGCAGGGGGATCGGGGTCATTTACCAGGTCTACCACCTCTTCCGGGGGAAGTCCATCGTGAAGATCCACCTCCACGACTGGAAGCCCGACTGGCGCGTGATCACCGCCCTGGTGAAAGTGGCGGCACCGGGCACCATGCAGTTCATCATCGGCTCCTGCAGCTGGATCTTCCTGGCGCGACTGGTGGCAGAGACCGGTCACTCCGAAGCTTCCGCCGGCTACCAGACCGCCATCCGCATCCTCATATTCTTCCTGCTGCCGGCATGGGGTATGTCTAATGCGGCCGCCACGCTGGTGGGACAAAACCTGGGTGCGCAGCAACCCGAACGTGCCGAGCGCTCGGTGAATACCGCCGCCTGGTACAATACCCTGTTCATGGCCGTGGTGATGCTCTTCTTCCTGGCAGCAGCCGACTGGATCGTTGGCTTCTTCACCACCGACGAAGCGGTAAAACGCATCGGCGTGCAGGCCCTCCGCATCATGAGCGCGGGTTATATCTTCTACGGCATCGGCATGGTGATGGCCAACGCCTTCAACGGCGCCGGCGATACCCGCACCCCCACCTGGATCAATTTCTTCGGCTTCTGGTGTTTCCAGATCCCGCTGGCCTACCTGCTGGCAAAAGCCATGGGGATGGGCCCCCTCGGGGTGTTCATCGCCATACCCGTAGCGGAAACGGCCATCACCATCACCGCCTGGATACTGTTCCGCCGCGGCCGCTGGAAAACAGTGAAGATCTGAGGAAATACCTATCTTACGGTAACCAATCAACGTTACGCCACCGCCTATGAGCTATTTCGATCCGGATAAACTGCGACAGTCTTTTTTCCTGCTCATAATTGTGTTGCTGGGCATCCTGCTGTTCATGGAACTGAAAGCATTCCTGCCGGCAACCCTGGGGGCGTTCACCCTGTTTGTACTGATGAACCGCTGGATGCAGCTGCTGGTGAAAAGGGGATGGAAAGCCCCGCTGGCAGCTGCCTTCCTCATGCTGGTATCCTTTATCGTGATCGTGCTGCCCATCGGCGCCGTGGTGAAAATGGTGGTGTCACGATTAAGTATATCCGAACAGCAGCTTACCGAGGCGGTGAATGCCATCAAGCTGTTCATCGCTAAGATCGAAGCCCAGACCGGTTTTGAGATCCTGAGCGAAAAAACCATGGGGCAGCTCGGTGATTCCCTGGCACAAAAACTACCCGTGATCCTCGGTGCCACCTTCAATACCCTGACCACCGTGGTGGTCATGTACTTCATTCTTTATTTCATGCTTACGGAAGGGAAGTCCAT
Source organism: uncultured Flavihumibacter sp. (assembly GCA_965649495.1). Taxonomy (GTDB): domain Bacteria; phylum Bacteroidota; class Bacteroidia; order Chitinophagales; family Chitinophagaceae; genus Flavihumibacter. The sequence continues at coordinate 2,775 of CBFGLD010000259.1, forward strand.
GGATAAGGTCTTCGCCGACCTCATGCCCATGAGCCGCCGCAACCAGCAGGATTTCCAGAAGGAAGTGAACTCACTGGTATACTCAAACGCTATCGGTATTCCGCTCATCGCGCTCATGCAGGGGGTGGTGGGATTGATCGGCTTCCTCATCATCGGCGTACGCGAACCGATGCTCTGGTTTGCGATCACCTGTATCACCGCCATGCTGCCCATCGTGGGGGCCGCCCTGGCCTATGTGCCGCTGTCCATCATGTTCTTCGTGGAAGGGGAAATATGGCGCGGCGTGGCCATGATGATCTTCGGCTTCGGCATCATCGGAACGGTGGACAATGTGTTCCGCTTCTGGCTGCAGAAGAAAATAGGGGATGTCCATCCGCTCATCACGGTTTTCGGGGTCATCATCGGCCTGCAGCTGTTTGGCTTTATCGGGCTGGTATTCGGACCCCTCCTGATATCCGTATTCATCCTGCTGATCCGGATCTACCGCTTTGAATTCCGCAACGCATAATAAATCCACGCACGCCTCCGTTATACCCTTCCAACCTCTAAATTGCCCAGAACTATGAACCCTGTAGTGAAAACTATAGTGGCAGGAAGCCTGTTGGCATCCCTGGTGGCCAGCCCTGCCCGGATGTCCGGTAATGCCTCCGCGGAATCAGGAACCCGTATTACCGGTTTCACGGCCGGACTGCTGCTGCAGAACAGCAGCACCACTAAAGTGCCGGCCGCAAGCGCCAACAGGAAACCGGCGACAGCGGCACCCCAGGCCAAAGCATGGAAATCAGCCCTCCAGGAAGAAGCCCAATCCCTGTACACCCAGCTGAACCTCCGCGCCAGGGGCTTGTCAGCAGCCGCTTTTCAGCAGGCCTGGAAGGGATACAACATCCTGCAACAGAAAGGGCGCATCCGCAGGAACGCCGTCCTGTCGATCTGCGATTTCAGCCAATCGAGCCGCCGGAAGCGGTTGTACATAATAGATGTAGCGCAGAAAAAATTACTCCTCAACACCTATGTGGCCCATGGCCGGAACTCCGGGGGCGAGTATGCGAAGAACTTTTCCAATCGCCCCGAAAGCCACCAGAGCAGCCTGGGTTTTTACGTTACCCGGCAGACCTATTATGGTGAACATGGACTGGCATTAAAGATAGAAGGATTGGAAAGGGGCATCAACCACCTGGCATCGGCGCGTAATATCGTGGTGCACGGCTCGGATTATGTGGGCCCCGATTTTCTTCGCAACAACAAATTCAACGGTCGCAGCTTCGGTTGTCCCGCCATCCCCAGGGCGCAATCCAAAAAAGTCATCCAAACCATTAAGAACGGCAGCTGCTTCTTCATTTATCACCCTTCTGGAAAATATCAGTCAAAGTCCCGGATCCTGAACACCTAAACCACCCAAACGGCAACGAACATACTAACCAGCCCGGCGGCATATCCCCAA
>CBFGLD010000260.1:0-4161 GCA_965649495.1 uncultured Flavihumibacter sp.
ATGGTCAGAATTCCAGGAAATTACTGAGTGATACGTAGTACCTGTCGAGGTGCTCGTTGTACCACATATTATAAGCAGAAGGATAGTAACCGGGGTCGGGATAGGCCTGCGGGGTGGGGAATCCGATGTTCCAGGCGTTGGTGGTAAGCATATGCTCCACCGTGATCATGGGCTCGATGAAATGCACTTTTCCATTATACGTGCCGTAGATCATTATTTTGGTGAAGGGGAGAAAGTCGCCCAGATTTACCGGGATCCAGTGACTACCCATTTGGGGTTCAGCAGTGCCACCAAATGGAGGGGTGAAGTATCCCTGGGGTGCATAGATCCCAACCGGCTGATCATCAAACCCCGTGGGGTCTTCGGCATAAGTGGGGATGGCTTCCCTTTCTTCACTGGTGATCATATAAAAGTGAAAATCAAAATGAGGCACGGTGAAAACGCCCGGAGGGGGGTGTCCTTCTTCGTTCCAGTTCATCCCGATATGTTTGAAGTGGGTGGCTTCCATCGCTTTCTGGTGCAGGGGAAGCACTATGGCATCATGGGAGAGGTGCTCGTGGTTGGGATCTGCTAATCCCCTCACCAGCGAACCGGTAAGTTCAATTCCGATCTCCAATGGTAGTCCGTCGTGGTTGATATTGATCCAGGAGCGGGCTTTACCATCGGCCACCTGCACTTCAGGTCCTTTGAAGGTGTTGTATTTATCACTTCCACTGGCTTTGAAAACTTCGTTCTCGCCAGCTACCTGAATGGAGTCGCTCAGGGATTCTTTCTGGCAGGAAGCCAATGCCAGGCTGCAGGCAATAGCCAGTAGCCACGGCTTGAGTTTAGGCGTACACATAGTTGTAGGTTGATTTCTGTGAAATTGGACAAATTCCCTCTAAAAAGCAATCCCACAAAAGGGTGATGGTTTAACCGATTTTTACCCCACGCATTACAGGATCGATTCCCGCAATACTTTGGCAATGGCTTCCTTTCCGCAATGCACCTGGAGCTTGTGATAGATATGTTTGAGGTGCGACCGCACGGTTTCAAAGGAGATAAATAATTCGGATGCGATCATCTTGGAACTGTGGCCCTTGGCCAGCAGGTTGAGGACATCCATCTCGCGGCCCGACAGATCATATTTGTTCAGGGCTTTGCCACCGGCGATGATCTCTTTGAGGACCACCACTTCCACGCCATCCATGCTTCCCTGGAGTTCATCCAGAAATTGGTTGAGACGATCGTGGTCATCAAATATCAATACACGGTAAGGCATATGTGTTTATGCTAAATGTCCAGGTCCGGGTATTGGGTAGTAAGGGGAGTTAACGAGGGTGCAGTTCGGGCGGTTCAGGTTGGCTATAGAAAATTAATGAAAATATTTGATTATTACCTCAAGCGATCGAGGCTCTTTATCAGTTTTTCATCTTTCCGGATTCCACTGGCGGCCAGGAAAAGAAAGATCATCATGGCAATGGGCAGTAATCCGCCCCACTGGTAGGTACCCTGAACAATGGGAGTGGATTTTTTGAATGCTTCCACGTACCATACCTGTAACCCGATCACCACCGCGGATAAGAAAGCGCCGGAGATGGCCAGTTTGTATTGGGTCTTGCGGTTCTTGTACAGGAAGATGGCTACCGCACTCAGACAGGCGATGCCGATGGCCAGAGCAAAGGCCAGCAGGCTTTCCGCGGCCAGGATGCTTCTTTCAGTCTGGTCAGTAAGGGTTGCCTTGAAGAGCGGGGTGTTGGCCATTACGAACCCGCAAATTGCTGCCAGTACCAGCCAGATCGTCTGAATACGCTGTATCATGAGTCTCTTTCTTAAGGGCGTAAAGATAATACTCAAGGGCGATATCCGCATAATTGTAGCTGGCTGTACTCAGCTCGTTGGTCTTGTAGTGAGAGCGCCCCATCATTTTTCGGATATAGCTCTCGGTAAACCAGTAACCGCAGTTATAGGCCGTGGCATAAAAGCGTAGTTTTTCCTTTTCCGAGGGCCATTTCCGGGCGCCGTATTTTCTTTCCATCAGCATCAGGAAAGCTTCCAGGTAAAGGAATTGTCCCCCGGTACTTTTCAGGCGGTTGACACGTCCTTCCCTTCCCCCCGGAAACAGGTGCCGGTAACGGTTGCCCAGGTCTTTTTCGACCCTTTCGGCAAAGGAGGGTTTGACCTGGAAAGGACCGATGGAAAAATCGGCATAGTCTTTTCCGAAATGGATATACATGACCTGCAGGGCGATCCCTTCCAGTTTGTTGCGGAGCTGGCTGAACCGCAACAGTTCCGGTGCAACGATGGCGCGGGCGAAAGCCTGGCCGAATCCTTTTTGCTGCAGGCGTTTCCAATAAATTTCCTGGTGGCGGGTGAGGGTGTGGACCTCCTTCCAGTCAGCGGCTAAGGCAGTGCCGGCTTGTCGCTGGCCGCTCATGGGCCCGGCCAGCGACAGTATTGCTATTATAATGATAAGCCGTCTTACCATGGTATGGTGGCGTGGATCACTTCCTTGTTGGCATTTACCCGCAGGAAATGCAGCTTGCTTCCGGAGGCCGTCTTTTCCACTGCCGGTGCTATGCCGGTGCTGACGCGACTGCCATCGGAAAACCGCAGACCTCCCGAGCTGACTACACAATAGGCCGACGCGTCGCTGTTGAAGATAACGGCGTCTTCATAACCGATCTCGGGCAGCTCGTACAGCAACTTGCCATCCCGGAAAACCTTAGATCCTTTTCCATCGGCGCCAGGCACCATCACGATATAATCCGTTCCGCCGGGCAGCGAGTAAGCGCGGCTGTCGTGGGGGTATGGACCGGTTTTGGCACCCTTGCTGTTCAGGAAATATTTTTCGGTAACGTCTTCCGCGGCATAACTGTATAACAACTCTTTGCTTACCGGGTCCTGGAGGATCTGGGCCATCATGGTGGGGATCTTCAGCTCTTTTGCCGGGGAAGGCTGGTGAATGGTGGCGGTCATTTTTTCACCGTCCATGGCCAGGGTCACATAGGTGAGCTCCTTCTTTTCGGACGCATAAAAATGCCCCATATACTGGGTGCCGGCGGGTAGGGTCAGCAACACCTGTCCCTCGTGTTTGATCAGCACTTTCCCCTCCATGGTATAGCCGAGATCCCGCTGGGAATTGGGTTTAACCGCCTCATAAGAATAAACGCCACCGGATAGCGTCCCCTGCTTCGGAAGCAGTTCGGCGGGAACCACTTTAAAGGGACCTTTTTTCCCGGATTCGGTGAGGGCATAAAATTCATTGCCGCTGCGGATGATGATGGTATACCCATTACCCGATTTGCCCACCCGCAGGCTCGATTCATTGGCAATGATATACTCTCCTTTGTTCAGGGTGGCCAGCGTGGTTTCACTCATGGCGCCTCCGCCGGGCAACTTTTCAGCGCCGCCTCCACCGGTATTGGCGCCGCCTTCACTGGGGTCTCTCTCCGAGGCATCGCCAGCAGCATTGCCTTCACCGCCGCTGCTGCTTTCACTAGTGGAGCCGCTGCCTTTACTGGTTACTTTATTGACGGTTTCGGCGGGTTTGTTTTTGATCTTTTTTAATAAGCCCTGGGAACAAACGGTGACTGGGGCCATGCCCAATGCTGCCAGCAGCAGGACCACGGAATGTAATCTCATCAGATAAGGTGTTAATGGTTAATTCTCCTAAAGCTACCACCCAAAAAAAGAACCGCACAGGCCAGTTGGATGGCATATGCGGTTCTGTAGTATGAACCCGTTAAAACGGAGTATGAATTGATCAGCCCAGTTCGGGGTAGAGCGGGAACTGTTCCATGAAGGCATTTACTTCGGAGCGGACCTTGCCGATCAGGGCTTCGTCGTCGGCATTCATCAGTACCCGGTCGATGGCGTTAACCACGAATTCCATGTGTTCGGCCTGCATGCCGCGGGAAGTGATAGCCGGAACACCGACCCGGATTCCGGAGGTAACAAAAGCGCTCTTATCGTCAAAGGGCACCATGTTTTTGTTAAGTGTTATTTCAGCTTTACCCAGTACCTGCTCGGCTTTTTTGCCGCTGATGTCTTTATTGCGCAGGTCGATCAGCATCAGGTGGTTGTCGGTTCCGTTGCTGATGATCTGGTAGCCGCGATCCACCAGCGCTGTTGACATTGCTTGTGCATTGGTCACCACCTGCCTGGCGTAGGAGGTGAATT
>CBFGLD010000261.1:0-4158 GCA_965649495.1 uncultured Flavihumibacter sp.
TCTTGCCGCCTGGGCTTTATCCACCACCACACCCGACACCCGGGTATTTAAGGAGTACAGCAATTCTACCCGCCGGCGGGATATCAGTTCATCGTATTGCGGTGATTTTTCTTCCAGGCGTTGGAGGCCGGGGGATTCGTTATCAGAGGCTTGTGCCGAAAAGTTCTCACTGCCACTCCAGCTATTGCGGTTCCAGAAAACGGGCCAAACTGATGGGAGTTGCCATTGATGCGGGGCAAACTGGTCCAGCGAGGCATCGTAGAGACTGGTCAGCAGTTCCGTAGCCAGTTGCTGGCCCTTCCGTCCACTCACCTGAACCGTCCATTTTTCTTCGGAACCCGGCAGGGTTTTGTCGCGCCAGGTCTGCACACTGATATCCAGTTCTTTTTCCAACCAGGGAACGGAAATCATATGGTCCGAGGAATAGAACCTGTTATGCTTCACGTAAAAAAAAGCAATATTCACTCCGCCCAGGTCGTCCTGGCTGAGCGTGACCGGGATGGTGAGCATGCTGCGATCGAGTTGGTGGAGCCGGAACCTGGAAGAGAAGGGCCCTTCTTTCTCAGCAGTTACACTGTTTTCCACTTGTTGTACCAGGTGAACCTCGTTTGCCTGGCTGCCGAATTTAATTTCGATCTTCTCACCTGGTTGCCCGCTCGCTTTGTTTACGGTGGTTACCAGGTAAGAGTTGACCGGGATCTTTTTTGTTGCCGGATCCAGCACCAGGAAGTGCGAACGATCGGTTACCGTGTCACCGTATTTATCAATGGTGCTGATCTCCAGCCGGTACCACCCCGCTGCCAGTTTCTTTACTGGCACATCGAGCTGGCCATTTTCCATTGTGGTAAAGGTTTCCTGCATAACCGCAGGTAATACCTCCCAGGTGCGGGGATCCGCTTCCGTGCGGTATTCATCGTGGGGGAAGATTCGGAGGAACGCTTCTTCGGAGAGGATATGCCTGTCAGGAACTTCCCATAAACGTTGCCTGACCAGCCTGCCCGGATCTTTCATCGGGCTGAGGCGGAGTTGTGCACTGGCTTTTTCGAATTGGCCGGAAAGGTTGCGGGTAAAGACTTTTACCTGCTTCAGGCTATCGGGGTTCAGCGTTTGAGCCGCATTTATTTCCACCAGGATCGCTTTATACGAAACGGGCACCACGGTGTTGGCAGAGCGGGTCTCACCATTCTGGTCAGTAACATCTACAGATACTTCATAATCAAAAACGGGATCGGTTTTTTTATCAATATCCTCATCCGGAACGGCATTAAAACTAATCGTGAAACCTCCGCTGGCATCGGTAGTGAGCTTTCCGTTGCGGATTTCCTGGCTTTCCCGCTGCACCGGCCATCCCCAGATCCGCCAGGGATAAGGGAACCGGGCTCTTCGTGTAACCCTATATGTTACTTCAGCATTATTTACCGGGTTTCCTGCATATGCTTTGGCCGTTCCCTTTACGGTTACGGTATCATGCACGCGATAGCTGCCTTTCACCGGCTCGTATTCCACATAAAATTTAGGTCGTTTATATTCCTCTACCTGTACGTACGCGTTTCCGTGGAGTTTTTTGTCTTCCAACCGGAAACTTCCCGTCAGGCCGGTTTCCGGCAAGGTAAACTGCCCGCTGTAGGAGCCGTACGCATTGGTGGTGAGTTCCAGTGAATCCTGTACTTCGCCATTGGCATTGTAGAGCAATACAACCGAACGCTGTCCGGCGTATAGCTTACTTTTCCGGGTGTCCCGGTTTCGTGTAACCGTAATACCCTTGAAATACAGGGTTTGTCCCGGCCGGTATATACTGCGATCGGTAAAAAAGAAAACCCGGCTGTTCTTTGCTTCGTACTCTTCCGGGGATCTGACTTCCCCATCTACCGGTGAATAGCTGGTGTGATACGCTTTATCCATAAGGAACAGGTGGTCGTCGTGGTAGTTGATCTCCAGTGAAATGTTCCGGTTTTTACCATCTTCCAGTTTCAGGTACCCCTGTTCGTTAGCAATATAGCGGGTGCCTTTATAGCTTTGTTGTTTCCTGGTATTGTAATCGTACTGGTAATACCAGGTTTGTACACCCGCTTTTGGCAAAGGTTTACCGGTATTGCGATCCAGGACAAAATAATCCCTTCCCTGTTTGACATAACTGATGGAAGACACGTGCAGGTAAACTGCTGAGAGGTGGGTATTGCCCGGGTTCATATCGGGCCTGCTGCCCGCCAGTAAAATGTATTCTCCGGCCGGCAGAGCTTCAATGGGAATTTCTGTGCTGTGTTCCAGGAAATCGGTTTCCCCGGGAACAGCTTGTTCCCATGTTTTCAGGGGCTGGTGCTTTACGATTCCTGACCACCAGGCGGAATCATAACGGTAATGCCTAAGCTCCCAGGATTCGCGGATCGATGGATCAGCTTTTATAATGCGGAGATGCACCTTGTCCAGGTTTTTCCATTTTACCAGCGAACGGAAAGGAAGGCCGGGAAGGTTTACTTTTTCTGTGGTTATCTGCAGCGAGGGTTGGCGGATGGATAAGGCCAGGTTATAACAGTGAATATAGCCCTGTGAGTCATTTTTTCTTTTGATGACCTCGTCACACAGGCTCAACGCCTTGCGGTGATCGGGCCGGGCAGCATTGGTATAATAAGAGGCCAGCAGGAAAGCGGCTTCATCGGCAGCGGGGTGCCCCTGGTGCTTTTGGAAGATTTTCTCCAGCGCGGTCGTATACCATTTATCCTTATCGGGCATCGAGCCGTTCTCGTATACAAAACGGATGCGGTGCAGGTCGGCATCCACCAGGGCCTGTGGGTCAGGGTCTTTCAGGCGAAAGGCGATCAGACGTTGATACACTAACAGCGCCTTAAAGTGGTGGCTGCCACTGTCTGTGGTTTGGATAGAAAGCTTGCTGAAGACATCAGCCGATTCCAGGTAACGGGCATCGTTCATCCGGAATGCATCCGACGGGCGCAGGATGCCAAAATCTTCGCGCTCGTAAAAATCAATGGCCCTCCAGGACAGCAGGTCAAACAGGGTGGGTCTTAATTTTCGGGCATTTCCCTTAATGATGATGGGCTCATATTTTTCCAGGCTGGTTGCCTGCAGCTGTGCAGGCTGCTTCAGGGCTTCCTGGTAAGCGGCATCGATGGCCTGCTGGAAGTCTGCCGGGCCCCAGGTCCGTACAGATGTTTTTTGGTAATTGCGCGTATTGGTCTGGTCCAGAATCTCCCAGCGGTTATTCGAATAATAATCCCGGTAATAATCGGCCAGCAGTACCTGTATGATTGCATTCCGGGTGGCCGATCCCGAGGTGGATTCCTGTTGGAGGGTCCGAATGGCCAGCGTATCACTAAATTCCTCCAGCTCCTCCAGGATGTCCAGTTTATACACCAGGGCCTTGACCTGTTGTGCATCCTGTTTTTCGGTTATTGCTTTCCGGTAAAGTTTTTCTACTTCGCCCAGGGCTGAACGGTAGAGGCCTTTTTTCTCAATCAGGGAGTCAATCTTTTTCCACCATTCGGTATAATTGGTTTGCATGGTTTGGGCCGATAAGGTTGTTGTAAAAAAGACAATCAGTAATCCTGCCAGGGAAAGGATTTTTCGGGTCGATAGCATACTGCCGGTTTTAGTACAATGTATCAAAAAGCGTACTAAAGGTAGATGCAAGCGACCGTTAATTGCATAAACAACTTTACCGGCCCGTTACAACTTAACGTTTTATTGACAGCAGTATCATGCTGGTCTGCTGCTGTTTATTGTTTTACAAAGCGCCTGTTGATCACCTTGCTGCCGTTATTAATAAAAAGCGTGTAGCTGCCTTTGTTCAGCGTGCTGATATTGATCGGGTATTTTGTTGTGCCTTCCATCAGCTCAATGCTGCCCAGGCTGATATTACGACCGCTCATGTCCACCAGTGTGATGGATGCCCTGCTGTCATAACCAGTACTGATCTGCAGGTTAACGTGGTCCTGTGCAACAGAAGGGTAGAGGTTGTCAACATTAAAATGGGAGCCATCCATATGCACTCCGATGGTCCTGGTGTAGGTGGTGTTCCGGTTAGCGTCTACAATGCGGATCCGGTAATAATTAGTGGTAGGGGAAGGGTTCACATCGATGTACCAGTATTTGGTATCCTCTTTTTTCCGCAAGGGTACGGTTGCGATCTTTTCATAATTTCCA
>CBFGLD010000262.1:0-4144 GCA_965649495.1 uncultured Flavihumibacter sp.
CCCTCATAGCTACCAACCGCGCACCCGGACTGCTCCGCAACAATTATGCCTTCATGCATGTTATCGGTTACGACAGCAGTTTGTATGAAAATGAAATGCAGCGTACAAGGGAGGCCGTTAGGGAACTGCCGGAACTGAAGATATACGCCTCGGATATCAGTCCCGATGCCATCAACGTTACCCGCATCAACGCTGCTATGGCTGGAGTGGAACAATACCTGGATCTGTACCTCGGTGATTTTGCGCTTACTCCCGTTCCCGAACTGGCCGGTGGCATCGTCATCTTTAACCCCGAATACGGGGAAAGGCTGGGAGAGGAATCCGCCCTGCAGGAAACTTATAAAAGGATCGGCGACTTCCTCAAGCAACGCTGTAAAGGTTATACCGGTTATATCTTTACCGGCAACCTGGAACTGGCCAAGAAGATCGGCCTCAAAGCCAGCAGGCGGATCGAATTCTTTAACGGCAAGATCGACTGCCGCCTCCTGGAATACGAATTGTATGCAGGTACCAAACGCTCAGATATTAAAACGTAAATATGGCAACAACTATCATCACAGTGAACAGCAACGGGTCCTTACGCGTAGAGGGCGATTTTGAGATCCGCGACAAGGAAGGGAATGTTTATGACCTCGGTGGTCGCGAACTGGTCAGCATCTGCCGCTGCGGCAGGTCACAGAACAAACCTTTCTGCGACGGTTCCCACAAAGGTCATTTTGAACACGAAGCAAAGGCTTTCGCCCTGCCACCAAAAAAGACTTCCTGAAAAAAAGGCCGCCTCCCATTATGGAGGCGGCCTTTTTTAATGGCCTGCCTTACTGATATACCCGTACATAATCCACTTCCATCTTTTGCGGCCAGATGCTTTCATCGATGCCTTTCTGTCCGCCCCAGTTGCCGCCTACCGCCACATTCATCAACAGGTGAAAGCGCTGGTCAAAGGGCCATACTTCCGGGCCGCCGGCTTCCCTCGTAAAACGAAATACTTCCTTACCGTCCAGCTGGAAAACAATATGAGAAGCATCCCAGTCGATACCATAAACATGGAAGTCTTCGTAGGTACCTGGCAGGTAGATGCCCTTTGTCTTCTGTGTCCCGATGCTGTGATTATACGATTTGGTATGTACGCTGAAGAACACCGAATCCGGCATATAACCTACAAACTCCATGATATCGATCTCGCCGCTGGCAGGCCACCCGCCGTATTTCCAGTCGGTGGGTAACATCCAGATGGCCGGCCAGGTGCCCCGGCCTTTCGGAAGCCTTGCCCGCACCTCAATGCGCCCGTATTTCCAGTCGCCCTTGTTCTTCGTTACCATTCGCGCCGAACGATAGTTTCCTTCCGCATCCCTCCTGGCCGTGATGTGGAGGAAACCTCCCCGCACCACCGCATGGTTCGTATCGGCATACCGGTAATTTTGTTTTTCATTGTTGCCCCAGCCATGATCCCCCACATCATACCCCCATCGCGTACTATCGGGCAGGCCATCCGCACTGAATTCGTCTGACCATACCAGTTTCTTGTCCTTTTGTTGTTGGGTAAAACCTTGCTTGCCGGCTATCAGGCCCAGCAGGCCCAGCAGTATCAGTTGTTTCATACAGGTGCTTTCGTTGAACTTAAAGATAAAAAAATCCCGGTCAGCACTGACCGGGATCCACAACATATAGTTTGGCTGGTTATGCCGCTGTTACCGCCTTGTTCACCAGGTCGGCAGCTTCGCTCAGCATGATGGCGCTCTGTACTTTCAGCCCGCTTTCATCAATGAGTTGCTTGGCTTCCGCTGCATTGGTTCCCTGCAGGCGCACGATAATGGGCACTTCAATATTACCCATGTTCTTATAGGCGTCGATAACCCCCTGCGCTACCCGGTCGCAACGTACGATCCCACCAAAGATATTGATGAGGATGGCCTTCACCTTGGGGTCCTTCAGGATGATCCGGAATCCGGCTTCCACCGTCTGCGCATTGGCCGATCCGCCTACGTCCAGGAAGTTCGCGGGCTCCCCGCCACTCAGCTTGATCATGTCCATCGTGGCCATCGCCAGTCCCGCCCCGTTCACCATGCATCCCACATTACCATCCAGCTTCACGAAGTTCAGGTTGTACTTGCCGGCTTCCACTTCGGTAGGGTCTTCTTCGGAAATATCCCGCAGCGAGGCTACATCCGCATGACGTGTCAGCGCATTATCGTCGATATTCATCTTGCAGTCCACCGCTATGATCTTTTCATCCGATGTCTTGAACAGCGGGTTGATCTCCAGCATGGCGCAATCCAGGCCTACATAGGCATTATATAAATTGGTCACGAACTTCACACAGTTCTTGAAGGCCTCACCACTGAGTCCCAGGTTGAAAGCGATCTTACGCGCCTGGAAGGCCTGCAGCGGTCCGCCCGGGTGTACCCACTCCTTGAAGATCTTATCGGGAGTATTATGCGCTACTTCTTCAATATCCATACCGCCTTCGGTGCTGTACATGATCACATTCTGCCCCTTGGCACGGTCTAATAATATGGAGAGATAAAATTCCTTGACGGGATTGGGTCCTTCGTAATAAACATCCTGCGCTACCAATACCTTGTTCACCACCTTACCCGCTTCACCGGTCTGGATGGTTACCAGGGTTCCGCCTAATATATTCTGTGCGATCTCTTTTACATTCTCTGCATTCTTGCCCACGGCTACCCCGCGCTGCTCGGTGCCGCGGATCTTTCCCTTACCCCTGCCACCCGCATGGATCTGCGCTTTTACCACGGCAAACTTGCTGCCGTACTGGGTATGGATCTGGCGATAGGCTTCTTCCGCTTCTCCGGGGGTGCTGCAGGCTATGCCTTCCTGCACCGGCACGTTGTACTTTTTGAGTAATTCCTTGGCTTGATATTCGTGCAAATTCATAGTGCAAAATTTCGGCGAAGATAGGGAAAGATGGTTATTACCCTATTTTTGCGCATGGCTGATTTCAATAGCGCAATCGAAACATCCCTGCACCTGCTGGCAGCAGCGCAACCCGTTGTTATTCCTACCCAGGCGGGATGGATGCTGGCAGCCGATGCTACGCAGGATGCAGCGGTGCAGGTACTGCTGCAACATGCCCCGCAAGCCACCCCCATCATCCTGCTGGCCGATGAACGCGACCTCCTGCAACTGGTGGCCGCCCTGGACCTGCAGGTATTTGAACTTTATGAATCCCTTGCTGAACCCGCTGCCATCATCCACCACGGGGTGCTGGGGGTAGCCGGCTCGCTGCTGGACGAATCCGGTGCCGCACCCATCGCCCTGGTCAAAGATGAGTTCTGCTTCCACCTGCTGAAACGTTTCCGGAAACCGCTGGCCGCCGTTCCGCTGCCCCCCGCCGGTACCGATTCATTTTTCCGCCCCGCCCGCTTTACCCAACCTCTTGCCACTTGCTTTTCCTTGCTTAATTTCGCTTAATCACGCCGGATGCCTAAATTCCTGATCATACAAACTGCCTTTATCGGTGACGTGGTGCTGGCTACCGGCATCCTCGAAAAACTGCACCGCTTTTATCCCGACGCTCAGATCGATTTTATGGTGCGCAAAGGCAACGAATCCCTGCTGGCCGGGCACCCCTTCCTGAACCAGGTGCTGGTATGGGATAAGAAAAAGAGTAAGTACCGCCAGCTCTACCAGTTGTTGAAAGCCGTACGCGCCGCCTCCTACGACAAGGTCATTAACCTGCAGCGTTATGCGGCAACGGGACTGCTGACCGCTCTTTCCGGCGCCGCCGAAACCCGCGGCTACGACAAGAATCCCTTCAGCCGCTTCTTCACCCGCTCCGTGCCCCACCAGGTTGCTACGACTACCGCCCCGCGCCACGAGATCCAGCGCTGCAACGACCTGGTCCGCGACCTTACCGACGATACCGCCCTGCCGCCAAGGCTGTACCCCTCCACCGCCGACCTGGCAGTAGTGGAACCGTATAAATCGGGTCGCTACATCGTGATCGCACCCGCTTCTGTATGGTTTACCAAACAGTTTCCCCCCGAAAAATGGACCAGCTTCATCCGCCGTACCCCGCCCGGTATCCGCATCTACCTCATCGGCGCCCCTTCCGACGAGCCGCTGGCGCAAACCATTATTGAAAACACCGGCGGCCAGGATGTCATCTCCCTTTGCGGTAAAC
>CBFGLD010000263.1:0-4143 GCA_965649495.1 uncultured Flavihumibacter sp.
TTTAACTTTGTTTAAAATTACTTGTGCCATTTATTGCAGAAATTAATTTGTAATATGATAGTTTGATTGAGACGGATTAGAAATGGAGACCTCCTTCACGGGCGCCATCGGCAACTGCCTTGATACGACCATGATACAGGCGTCCACCACGATCAAAAACTACCTGGCTAAGTCCCAGGTCCGTCGCTTTGCGAGCTATAGCAGCACCTACCAGCTTTCCCTTTTCGGTTTTGGTTCCGCTTTGCGCCTGGATATCCTTATCACGGCTGGAAGCTGCAGCAATTGTTACGCCATTTTCATCATCGATCAGTTGTGCATAGATATCTGCATTACTGCGGAAAACAGAAAGGCGGGGCCGCTGGGCAGTACCAGACACCTTTTTGCGGATGCGGTACTGTATCTTTTGTTTCCTGATGGTTTTGATTTCCATTATTTCTATTTTTTGTTCCCGATACTGCCGGGATCGTTCATTAATTATTTACCAGCTGATTTACCAGCTTTCTTACGAACCACTTCACCCACAAAGCGAACACCTTTTCCTTTGTACGGCTCGGGCTTACGAAGGCTGCGGATCTTAGCAGCAACCTGACCCAGCAATTGTTTGTCGGTGCTTTCCAGGATGATCTTGGGGTTCTGGCCTTTTTCAGTCAGAGTAGCCACTTTCAATTCCTGGGGAATTTCGAAAACGATGTTGTGAGAATAGCCGAGTGCCAGGTCCAGTGTATTACCGGTATTAGCAGCCTTAAAACCAACACCTACCAATTCCATTTCTGCTTTAAAGCCATCTGTAACGCCTTTTACCAGGTTGGCAAGCAGGGCACGATACAGGCCATGCATAGCGCGGTGACGGATCTGGTCGGTAGGACGTGTGATCAATACTTCGCCGTCTTTCACTTCTACCGTAATATCACGGTCGATGTTCTGCTTCAATTCTCCTTTCGGACCCTTTACAGTGATCACGTTGTCTTTACCCACAGTTATGGTAACACCTGCAGGAATGGTTATCGGCTTTTTACCTATACGAGACATACAATATAAAATTTATTGTGTTTGTTTATTACTGGTTGGATCGGTCAGCCGGGTATAGGACGACTTAATGTATCTGCAACCATATTTATTTTAAAGTGCAACCAGAAGTTGCACCAATCAATTAGTGGATGTAGCAAAGCACCTCACCACCTACATTCTGCGCCTTGGCTTCCTTGTCGGTCATTACTCCTTTGGAAGTAGAGAGAATGGCAACACCCAGACCATTTTTCACCCGTGTGAAATCAGTAGGCTTTGCATACTGACGCAAGCCGGGGCGACTAACTCTTTCCAGGCTTTGGATGGCAGGTTGCTTGGTAGAAGGATCGTATTTGAGAGCGATTTTGATCACTCCCTGCTTATTATCATCTTCGAACTTATATTTCAGGATATATCCTTTGTCATACAGGATCTCAGTGATACGCTTTTTCAGGTTAGAGGCAGGAATCTCCACAATACGATGACCAGCCATTTGTGCATTACGAATGCGGGTCAGGAAATCTGCTATAGGATCAGTAACCATTGTTTAAAATGAGTTGTTGTTTGATAATTGATTTACAATGCGATATCCTATGTGATATCAACAATTCAGTGTTGCTGTAACAGCCGGTTTATTACCAACTGGCTTTTTTCACTCCGGGAATCTTACCAGCAAGTGCCATGTCACGGAACATTACCCTGGAGAGTCCGAAGTAACGCATGTAACCTTTGGGGCGACCTGTCAGCTGGCAACGATTTTTCAAACGTACCGGCGATGCGTTCTTAGGAAGCTGATCCAGTCCCTGGTAATCACCTTCCGCTTTCAAGGCAGCACGCTTTTCAGCAAACTTAGCAACCAGCGCTTCTCTTTTTCTTTGCCTGGCTTCTACCGACTTTTTTGCCATCTTTTATTATTTAAGCTTTCTAACTTATTATTGGTTTTCACCCTTTTTGATATTCTTGAACGGCATGCCCAATTCCTTAAGCAGTTCGAATGCTTCTTCGTTGGTATTGGCTGTTGTAACGAAGGTGATATCAAGTCCGGTGATTTTATTCACTTTATCAATGTCGATCTCCGGAAAGATGATCTGTTCGGTAACACCCAGGGTATAATTACCACGGCCATCAAATGCTTTTTCGCTGATACCTTTGAAATCGCGAACACGTGGAAGCGAAACAGCGATCAGGCGGTCCAGGAATTCATACATTTTCTCGCCACGAAGGGTAACACGGGCACCGATGGGCATGTGTTTACGCAGCTTGAAGTTTGAGATATCCTTTTTGGACATCGTGGCAACAGCTTTCTGACCGGTGATGGTGCTGAGCTCATCCACTGCGATGTCAACCAGTTTCTTATCAGCCACAGCGCCATTGACGCCACGGTTCAGACAGATCTTGGATAGTTTGGGAGCCTGCATAACAGTGCTATAGCCAAACTTTTTCATTAAAGCAGGTACAACTTCATTTTTGTACTTATCTGCCAGTCGCGGAGTATATTTAACGGTACTCATTACTTAATTACCTCCCCTGATTTTTTTGAAACACGAACTAGTTTACCAGCATCACGGGTACGCTTAACCTTGGTTGCAGCACCAGCTTTGGCATCCCACAACATAACATTGGAGATGTTGATGGGGGCTTCCGTTTTCACGATGCCGCCTTTGGTGTTCTGGGCAGAAGGCTTGGTATGCTTGGTGATGATGTTTACACCTTCCACCAGTACCCGGCCTTTGTCAACGATAACTTCCAAAACCGTACGCGGCTTTTTCAGATCTTTATCGTCACCGGCGATAACGACCACCGTGTCGCCCTTTTTAATGTTATATTTTGCTTTGAATCTTGTGCTCATGTAGATTCTTGTTTATCTATTTATCACTTTTATTACTAGCCCGTGCTCCCTGTTCGGGGGCGCAAAGGTACGATTATAATACTTCCGGAGCAAGAGAAATAATCTTCATATATCCCTTGTCACGCAGTTCCCTGGCAACGGGTCCGAAAATACGCGTACCGCGGGGTTCATCCGCATTGTTCAACAATACCACGGCATTGTCGTCAAACCGGATATAAGAACCATCTTTACGGCGCAGTTTGTTCTTGGTGCGCACGATAACCGCTTTGGTTACAGTGCCTTTCTTGATACCGCCGGCAGGAATAGCGTCTTTAACAGTAACCACGATCTTGTCCCCGATCCTGGCATAATCCTGTCCGCTGTTACCCAGCACACGGATCACAAGTACCTCTTTGGCACCGCTGTTATCAGCTACGTTCAATCTGCTTTCTTGCTGAATCATCTTTTAATTAGTTTATCTATTAGTAATGTAAAACAGAGGGATTACTTCACTTTCTCCAGTACTTCCACCATTCTCCAGCGTTTTGTTTTGCTGAGAGGACGGGTTTCCATGATCTTTACGGTATCACCAATGCTGCACTCGTTTTTTTCGTCGTGTGCATGGAACTTGGTTGTCTTTTTTACGAACTTACCGTAGATAGGGTGTTTAACCTTTCTTTCCACCGCAACGGTAATGGTTTTTTCCATTTTGTTACTGGTTACAACACCAATCCTTGTTTTACGCAAATTTCTTTCAGCCATTTTTTTTCGTTTTAGCTTATTCGCTTGTTGAGTTCAACCGGGTGCTGCTTATCAGGCAGTAGCCAGTTTTTTTGTTAATTCCGTTTTCAGGCGGCTCAAGTCTCTGCGCAGCGCGCGGATACTCATGGGGTTCTCCAAAGGCGTAATAGCATGGGCGAACTCCAGTTTCTTCAGGCGCAGCTCATCCTCCTGGATACGAGCCTTCAAGTCTTCCAGGCTCATGTCCTTAAGGCTTGTAGCGAACTCCTTTTTCTTTGACATCGTATGAACGATTTTAGTTGTTAGATAATGTTAGGACTGCAGCTCCCTGCGAACCACAAACTTAGTTTTGATGGGCAGCTTCTGCGCAGCCAGTTCCATTGCCGTTTTTGCAACTTCTTCTGTAACACCATCGCATTCAAAAAGGATACGCCCCGGCTTCACTACGGCAGCCCAATGATCGGGGTTACCTTTACCCTTACCCATCCTTACCTCTGCAGGTTTTTTGGTGACGATCTTGTCAGGGAAAATGCGGATCCAGACATTACCTTCTCTTTTCATGGAGCGGG
>CBFGLD010000264.1:0-4143 GCA_965649495.1 uncultured Flavihumibacter sp.
GCTGCGCATCCAGCTGGAAAGGCAGAACCAGGTATTGTTTTCTTCGCTGCGCGAATACAACCTGGCCTACGGCGTGAAGAAAAGCCTGCTCGACAACCTGGATAAGGAAATATTTGTCATGCACCCGGGCCCTATCAACCGCGGCGTGGAACTGGACAGTGACGTGGCCGACATCCGCCAGTCCATCATCCTGCAGCAGGTCGAGAATGGGGTAGCGGTGCGCATGGCCGTTTTATACCTGCTCGCCGGTAGAGGCGAGTCCAACTGACCAAACTGACCAAATTGACCAAACTCTGATTATGCAACGAATCTGCTTGTTCCCAGGTACTTTTGACCCCATCACCCTGGGGCATGTTGATATTGTTAACCGGGCGCTGCCGCTGTTTGACAAGATCATCATCGGTATTGGTCTGAATGCGGCCAAGGCCCCAATGTTTTCACCCGAGCAACGCCTGCTGTGGATCAACGAGATCTACCAGGACGAGCCCAAAGTGGAAGGGGCTATTTACGAAGGACTCACCATCAAATTTTGTGAAGAGATCAATGCGCAGTTTATCCTGCGAGGTATCCGCTACGTCAGTGATTTTGAATACGAAAAGACCATCGCGGATGCCAATCGCACCATGGATAAAAATATCGAGACCATTTTTCTGACGGGGGAACCAAAATACACTTCGGTGGCTTCCACCATTGTGCGGGATATCATCCGGAACCATGGAGACGCTTCTCCGTTTATCCCGGAACAGGTATATAAAAGCCTGCAAAGCGTATGAGCAGGTCGCCCATCTGGTTTGATCCCCACCAGGAACTGGGGCAGTTACAGGCCCTCATCCCTGGAACCCTGGGAGAGCACCTGGGCATGGAATGGATGGAACTGGGGGCCGATTACCTGGTTGCCCGCATGCCGGTTGATCACCGCACCCGGCAACCCTATGGGTTGTTACACGGAGGGGCCAGTGTGGCCCTGGCCGAAACCATCGGCAGCGTGGGTGCTGTGCGGACCGTAGACCAGCAACATTTTATGGCGGTAGGGATGGAGATCAATGCCAATCATGTGCGAAGTGTCCGCAGCGGTTTTGTGACCGGCACGGGCCGCCCCCTGCACCTGGGCAGTACCAGCCAGGTTTGGGAGATCCGCATCGAAGATGAAAAAGGAAAGCTGGTCTGTATCAGTCGCCTTACCGTGGCGATCCTTCGCCGGAAAGCTGCTCCAGCACATCCCTGATGCTCGGAAACGTCTGTGGGATTACCTCCGGCCATTTCTCCGGCTCCAGCCACTGGATGTCATGGATATCCTCTTCTGTTTGCGGTACCAGGGGCGGCGATCCCGCTACCTTCATTTCATACCACCACGACTCTTTCAGGATGTGTTTGCCGCTTTCGTGATAGGTATGGTAGGTGGTGCGCAGCGGCCTTGTAATTTCTGGTGAACGGACGCCCGTTTCCTCTTCCACTTCCCGTACCGCACAGGTCTCCAGGTCTTCCCCCTCATCCAGTTTGCCTTTGGGCAGGTCCCATTTACCGCGGCGGTGGATAAACAGCAGCTGGCCCTTATCGTTCCAGACAGCGCCACCAGCCGCCTGGATCACCGTGAATTTTTTCCAGAACGCCTTTTTCAGGGCCTCCAGGTCTGCATACAGCAGGATACCCGCATGTACGGTGGGCGCTTCCATCTCGTGGATCATGGATTTGAGGGCGGGGGTGGAGAACTCATCAATGAAAACGGCATCGTCGTGGTGCAGGTAAGATTCCAGGTCAGCACCAACGGCATCACAAAGGAAGAGAGGCTTGTCAGCAAAATAGATTTTGATGTACATAGAGGCTATGGGTATTTTTGCGGCCTGAATAAAGATACAATGAACTCAAACGAAAAAGCTGTTGCGGAAAAACTACTGCAGAGTAGCGCGGTAAAACTGAGTCCCGACCAGCCCTTCACCTGGGCCAGCGGTTGGAAAAGTCCCATTTATTGCGATAACCGCCGGTTGTTATCCTTTCCCTATGTGCGGGATTTTATCAAATCAGAGATGTGTAACGTGATCTTTGAAGCGTTTCCAGAAGCCGACCTGGTAGCCGGGGTAGCCACGGCAGGTATCGCCTGGGGAGCGATGGCAGCCGACCAGCTCAAACTTCCCTACATCTATGTGCGCCCGAAGCCCAAGGAGCACGGACTGGGCAACCAGATCGAGGGCTACTACGAAGCGGGACAGAAAGTGGTGGTCGTGGAAGACCTGATCTCTACCGGTAAAAGCAGCCTGCAGGTAGTGGAAGTATTGAAGCAGGCCGGGCTGGAAGTGGTGGGGATGGTGTCCATCTTCACCTATGGGTTTGATGTAGCCGAAAAAGCCTTTGAAGAAGCCGGGGTGCCCTACCGTTCGCTGACCAATTATGCCAACCTGGTGGCGCTGGCTACCGATAAAGGCATGGTTCCCGAAAACCTGCTTCCGGTTCTGTTAAAATGGAGGGAAGACCCGGCAAACTGGACCGGAGTTTAGTACATTCGTAAAAATTCGTTGATATGAAAAAGATAGGAATGCTCCTGGTAGCCCTGACCCTGGTGGCCGGAACCACCCTGGCACAGGCTAAAAAAGCCCTGCAAACCGTAACCATCAGTACCCCCACGGTGCAGTGCGAAAGCTGTAAAAAGAAGATTGAATCCTTCCTGGCCAAAGAAGAAGGCGTTACCAAATCAACCGTTGATTTTAAGCGGAAACAGACCAAGGTCAGTTTCTATACCGACAGGACCAATATTGAAAATATCAAGACGGCCATCGCCAACGTGGGATACGATGCCGATGACGTTACGGCCAACGAAGAAAGTTATCAGAAGCTTCCCAAGTGTTGCAAGAAACCCGAAGACGGGGGAGGCATGAAGCACTAATACTATCGTTTTTTCCAGGAAGCTACCGGTAAGCCGGTAGCTTTTTTTATGCCCGTAATCCACCGGGTTTACGTTTCCCCCACTACCTATAATAAATTGGAACCATATTCATTTAGTGGAAATAAGAGTTCTAAATCTCCTACAATTTTAGGACAGGCAGTCATATGAAATAAATAATAGACCTGATGCCTCAGCAGTGGTTACCATTCGATTTGCTGCGTCCCTTTATAGTTTACCGGCATGTTAAAGAACACTCCATTTTTGCCGAGTTTGACCGATCCGTTCACCTTCACTTCCACTTCCGGGTTCAATAACATGCTGAGGGCATTGCTGAAAAGTTGCTTCATGTCCACCTTCATTTTTACCGGAAGCAGGAACGTGTCTTTCCGGGGAATGGTGATCAGCGTGTCCAGGATACTCCTCCCCACATGCCGCTCATTCAGCGTAACATCCAGTTCAGCCCCTTTCAACTGGAGGGCAAATTCATTCGGATTGTAATACTTCAAATCTGCCGAAACGACAGATTCTTTTAATCCTACCTGGTTGATCCGGAAGTTTTCAAACGCCTGGTATTCGGGAATCCGGGGCTGCCGGCAGCCGGCAATGGTCAGGAGGAGGAGGCCCAGAAAAGCTCCTTTCAGGCCCATGAGGAACCTTAAGTGTTGTTTGAACATAATGGCGGCAAAATAGGGGAAAGGCGAATTATCAGCAAATTCATTTTAGGGAATTGGACTATCTTTAACACCAATTATTTTAGGGGGCAGGGTATTTATTGGTCATTAAAAGATAAATGTGTAGAACTATTATTTTTAGTAATAAAAAATTGAAATAATCAATTCATATACAATAAATAATGAGGTTAATATAATATTTAGGAACGAAATAAATTGAAGTATAAAAAGCTAAACATGCCGCTTCCTGTAACTAATCATTAATGCATCCGGAAAACAATAATATAAATGACATTAATAACTGATTTACAATATTTTGCAAATGTTTATTGGTATAAAAAAGTATATAATTATAAAGATGTTGTAATTTCTCCATATGAGCAGCACATTAAAATGAGTTTTCGGAACCGCACCTGGCTGGGGGGCGGCGATGGAAAGCTGTCGTTGTCGGTGCCCATAGCGGCTTCCCGAAATGAACGGCAGCTGTATAAGGACCTTCGTATTGTGCCGGGTCGGTGGCAGACCATTCATTTCAGGGCTATCGTATCTTGTTATAACCGGAGTGCCTGGTTTGAGTATTACCGTGACGAACTG
>CBFGLD010000265.1:0-4127 GCA_965649495.1 uncultured Flavihumibacter sp.
TTTTGGAACCGAAGTTTCCGTCGGCAGGTACGATGCCATGAATGGCCTTCTGCTTTACGGTAAAGGGGATGGCAGTTTCCAGCCCGCTACCATTCTCCAAAGCGGCATCTTTATTCCAGGCAATGGAAAATCGCTGGTGAAGCTACGCAGCAGCACAGGGAAATACCTGCTGGCTGCAGGGCAAAACCGGGGTCCTCTGAAACTTTTTGAGTTGAAGCAGCACGACCAGGTTCACCCGGTAAACCCGGCAGACAGTTATGCGATCCTTAAACTGGAAAACGGTAAACAACGAAAAATAGAATTCAATTTTGGTGAATCGTTCCTGTCGCAGTCATCCCGCTTTCTGTTGGATGGCCCACAGGTTAAAAGCATTACAATTTTTGCTGCTGATGGCAACTCACGAACTATAAAATAACCCGCCCCATGTCACGTTTTGTCTATATCCTGATGGTAGTGGCCGTAACCCTTTTCTCCTGCAGTCAAAACAAAGGTCCTGCATTTAGAACTGATGACCCGGAACAAGTGCACCAGCGTGTGAAGCGTCTTACTGAAGTGATCATTTACGATGTCTTTACCCCGCCCGTTGCCGCCAGGATCTACGCATATACCAGCCTGGCTCAATACGAGGCCATGCGTTTTGCACAACCCGGCAACCCCTCTATAGCTGCCACTTATAACGGTTTCGGTCAACTGCCGGAACCGGAAGAGGGTAAAGAATATGACTTCTACCTGGCTGCACTTAAGGCATTTACCACGGTGGCTTATAATGTCCGGATATTTGCGGTGGATTCGCTCAAAATGTACGAAGAATCCGAACTGGAACAGTTTCGTAATGCCCTGTCAGAAGAAGTTTTTGACCGGTCTGTCTCCTTTGGAACGGCCATAGGAGACCAGATCATTAAAAGGGCCGCAACAGACCAGTACAAGGAGATCCGCAGCATGCCCAAATACATTGGTTCAAATATTGACGGGAAATGGAGACCAACTTCGCCGGATTACCAGGATGCTGTTGAGCCTTACTGGATGAAGATCCATCCCTTTTCCATGGACTCCGCATCTCAGTTTCTGCCATCCCCGCCTCCTCCATTCAGCAAGGATACTACCAGCCCATTTTATAAAATGGTAGACGAAGTTTATTCAGTCGCCAAAAACATCACGCCGGAACAAAAAGAGATCGCCCGGTACTGGGACGATAATCCCTTTGTAGTAGAACATTCCGGGCATATGATGTTTGCGAACAAAAAAATCACTCCGGGTGGGCACTGGATGGGGATCACCGCTATCGCATGCCGCAAATCCGGAGCCGATGCCATTAAATCGGCACGGGCCTATGCGATGGTGGCACCCGCCCTGTTAGACGCTTTTATTTCCTGTTGGGATACCAAATACCGGTATGAATATGTAAGGCCCATCACCCTTATTAATGAATGGAAAGAACAACATTGGGATTCTTTTCTGCAAACCCCGCCCTTTCCGGAATATACCAGCGGCCACAGCACCATTTCAGGGGCTGCAGCAGCCGTGCTGACAGGATTATTCGGTGACAACTTTTCATTTCTCGACGATAGCGACAAAGAATATATCGGTATGACACGGGAATTCAAATCCTTTAATGATGCGGCGGCCGAAGCCTCCGTAAGCCGGTTGCTGGGGGGTATCCATTACAGGGCCAGCCTCGATACCGGCCTGGCCATGGGATATAAGATCGGCGCGCAGTTGCTGGGTAAAGTGTCCGCCACCACACCTGCTGCAACCCCTTAGGGGCGGATTGACTGATTTTTCCACTCGCGCCGTTGCTGTGCCAGGTACCTGTCGAGCAACATCAACCCCAATACCACATTCAGGATCATGAAGGCATTAATGTAGTTGTTGTTCAGGACCTGGCTCATGTCAATGCGGCTGAAATCGAAACTGCCTCCTCCGGAAGAGCCCGCCGACCAGTCGATCTGTGCTACTGCATAAACCAGGAACCCCAGGATCAGCGACACCAGGAAGCCTCCAATTCCGTATATGATCCGCTTATTGATGTAGGTTTTGGCGGCGGGCGCAATATGCTTCGAGGCAATGGTTTCCATCACATCCTTGGTGAAACGCAGGGAGGGCCCCTCCAACTCAATGCTGCTGCCCAGGCTGGCATGGAATTGCAGCAGTTCCTGGTACTTTTCCCTCCATTCCTGGTTGGTGGCGATCAGCTCTTCAATAAATTGCCGCTCCGCGGGGGTGGATAACCCGTCAATGTATTCCCAGAGCTCAGCTTCCATTTTTTGATGCGGGTCCATATGATAAATTTGAGTTTCTTGAATTTGTTTTCTTTTTTTCTCCAGCGGTCAATGTGCCAGATCTCTCACTTCAGCAGTAAAATATTTTTCCATTTTATCTTTTAAACGCTGCCTTGCCCGGTGCAGGCGCACTTTTACCGTATTGGTTTCCTGCCCCAGGATCTTCGCGATCTCATCCAGGCTCTGCTCACCCTTGTAAAAAAGAGTGATCACCTGCGCGTCATCGGGTGATAACATGGCTATGGCCTGGTTTACCATGTTCACCCTCGATTTCTGTTCCACCTGGTTGGCCAGTATGCCTCCGTCGATATTTTCCGCATGCGCCATCACCTTCTCATTGTCCAGCGAATGCACTTCCAGCCTTTTCTTTCGCAGAAAGGTGATACAGGTGGTAGTAGTGATCGTATACAACCAGGTGCTGAATTTGCTGTCACCCCTGAAATCACTCAGACTCCGGTATGCCTTTACAAAGACATCCTGGGAAACTTCTTCCGCATCTTCCCGGCTGTTAAGGTACCGCAATACAATCGTGAACACGTAGTTCTGGTACTTGTTCACCAATTCGGCATATACCGCCTGGTTCCCTTTCAAAACCTGTTGGATGATCTCTGTATCTGGCAGTCCGGTTTGCATTCCTGGTTACTATGACGCGGGTGGTTTGTTCGAGGTTACAATATAATATATCTTCAAATTCCCCGGGTCTTCCTGTAACCAAAAGTTTGGACGGGTTGTCCTAATGAATAATTCCGCTGTTACCGGAAAAAAAGTGTAAACAACCTGTAACCATGGCCAGGAACCGGTAGTCAGATGGAATAGAAACCAACCAGTTTTAATAAAAACAATAAAAAACCAAGTTTATGCAAAGCGCTGAAGTATTGATCCCCATCCTCGTTCCACTGGGCTTTTTCTCCATGATCTTCGGATTGGTATACATGAAAAGCCGGGAGAACCTGGCCATGATAGAAAGGGGGATGAATCCAAAAGAATTCGCCAACCGCCCGGCTCCTTACCGCAACCTTAAGAACGGTCTCTTGCTCCTGGGAGCGGGTATAGGTCTGGCCCTGGCTTACTTTATCACTAAATACATGCTGCACGACGACGAAAACCCCGCACTCTGGTTCGCCTTTATCGGGATCGGCGGTGGAATCGGGTTGATCTCTTCCTACCGCATCGAAAAGCGGGAATTACTGGATAAGTTCCAGGAGCCCGGTGCCTGATTTTCCAAGGTGCATAACTGGTTTTTTCCTCGTTAACACCTTATCCTGAATCGTTTGGAAATTCAAAGGGCGGTCCTTACGGGCCGCCCTTCCTTTATTTGACTCCTGGTGCAGCGGTGCCCCCCGATGCCCGGTTTCCTAATATATCCAAAGCCCTGATATAAGCACTGTCGCCACGGTTCACCACCTGGTAGTACCCATCGTTCCGCCAGCGGTAGCGTGCCAGCAGCCCTTTCATCCGGCCTTCCAAAAAGGTTTTGTCGGCATCCGGAAGTGCCCCTAATGTTATACTATCCCTGGCCGCAAAAGAGGTGAACCGGCTCCAGTCACTTTCTGTCCACCGGAACTGGTTGGCAAACTCAGTCGCCGTTTTATACTGCTGCATGGCCGGCAGGTGCCCCACATAGTACGTATAGGTAAAATTGCCGATGGTATTGTTGCGGTACACGGCGCTTACCGCCCTGGAAAGGGTACTGGTGTCTGCCGCCACAAAATGGTCAGGCATGATACCGCCACCGCCGTAAACGGTTTTTCCTCCATTGGTCTTGTACGCCTTCCCATTGGTAACTTTATTGCTGTCAGCATTCACCAGCTCACCATGTTGGTAGCGCGACAGGTTGTCCTGGTCGTA
>CBFGLD010000266.1:0-4104 GCA_965649495.1 uncultured Flavihumibacter sp.
GCCCTGCTGTTCAGCATCGGCAATTTTCACGATAAAGCCGATCATTACCTGGTCAGTAATATCCGCGTGGCCGTTGGAGCACCGGATACCCGCAATAAACTGATCAAAGAAGGCCGGTATGTGACCACCGGAATTTTGTTTGATGTGAACTCGGACAAGATAAAACCGGAGTCCTATGGAACCTTAAAAGAGCTAGCCCTCGTACTGAAAGAGCATGCGGAAGTGCATATCCGGGTAGTGGGGCATACGGATAACGATGGCGAGGAGAACACTAACCTGGAACTCTCCAAAAAGCGTGCGGCTTCGGTAAAAAACAGCCTGGTACAGGAGTTTGGTATTGATGCAGGCCGCATCCAGACCGATGGCAAAGGCGAGTCACAGCCCGTTGGTGACAATACAAAGGCCGAAGGCAAGGCACAGAACAGGAGGGTGGAATTTATAAAGATCCCTTCCTAACTGTGGATATAGGTTTGCAGGTGTGATATGGTCTCCGCCTGGTTGGCGATCACTGCCTTGATGACATCATTCACCGAGATGATACCCACCAGGTAGTCATCGTTGAACACCGGCAGGTAACGAATATTGTTTACCGACATGAGTTGCATGCATTCTTCAATGGAGCTGTCCGGGCTGATCCGCGGCAGCTCTGTACTCATGATATCCGTCACCTTGGTATCTGTGGATGATTTTCCTTTCAGGATTACTTTGCGGGCATAGTCGCGCTCGGTCATCAACCCCCGGAACTCGTCGTTTTCCGTTACCAGTATAGAACCGATATTATTATCCGCCATGATCTTGAGTGCATCCAGTACGGTTGTGCCGGGTACCACGCTTATCAGCTGGCGGTTTTTACGCGCCAGGATATCTGCTACTTTTTTCATACAGAAGCTTTAAGGATTAAACCATAAGTTACATATTTATTCCGATAATGTGAAAGTTGGCGAGGCCTTATCTTTGCCGCTGACCGAAACGACAAATGCAAGCTGATGAATGAAGAGAAGCAAAGACTGAACGATCCACACTGGAAAATATGGGGACCTTATGTATCAGACAGGCAATGGGGCACGGTTCGTGAAGATTATAGTCATGATGGCAATACCTGGGAATATGTATCTTATGACATGGCGCGCAGTTATGCGTACCGCTGGGGGGAGGACGGCATTGGGGGTATTTCCGATGACCACCAGCACTTATGCTTTGCAGTGGCTTTATGGAACAAAAAGGATCCCTGGATCAAAGAACGTTTGTTTGGGCTGACAGGCCCGCGCGGCAATCATGGGGAGGATGTAAAGGAACTGTATTATTACCTCGACAGCGCACCCACCCATTCTTACATGAAAATGCTGTACAAGTATCCGCAGCAGGCCTTTCCTTACGACCAGTTGTATGAACAGAACGATAAGAGAAGCCGCGAGGAGCCTGAGTTTGAAATCCTGGATACCGGCATTTTTGACGGCAACGATTATTTTGATGTGTTCATTGAATATGCCAAAGCCGACCCCACTGATATCCTGGTAAAGATTTCTATTGCCAACCGGAATACGGAGCCGGCTCCCATATCGGTATTACCCACGCTTTGGTTCCGCAATACCTGGTCCTGGGGGCGCGACGATTATAAACCCAGCATGTCGGCCCAGGGGCCGGGCTTTATTTCCCTGAAGCACCAGCGCATCGGCCATTATTATCTTTATTGCAACGGCAATTGTGAGTTGCTTTTCTGTGAGAACGATACCAATAGCAAGCGGCTCTACGGCAAGAAGGGCATCCAGCCGATCGCCAAGGACGGTATCAACGATTACATCGTAAACCGGAAGCGAACGGTGGTCAGCAAATCCAAGACCGGCACCAAGGCAGCCGCGCATTACAACCTGCTGGTAGGGGCGGGTGAAACCATAACCTTACAGCTACGCCTCACCAAGAATGCGCTGGACCATCCCTTCCAGGATTACGATGCCATTTTCAGGCAGCGCATGGCAGAAAACGATGCGTGGTATGCGGAAAAGCAGCGGCCGGTTCAATCGGAGGAAGACCGGCTGATCCAGCGCCAGGCTTTTGCGGGCATGCTGTGGAGCAAGCAATTTTATTACTACGATGTGGACCAGTGGCTGAATGGGGATCCCAAGAAACCGGCACCCTATTTCCGCCCCTGGGGAAGGAACCACGACTGGTCGCACCTCAACAATGCAGATATCATCTCCATGCCCGATAAATGGGAGTACCCCTGGTACGCTGCCTGGGATCTGGCCTTCCATTGTATTCCGCTGGCATACCTGGACCCCGCTTTTGCCAAAGGCCAGTTGCTGCTGCTCACCAAGGAATGGTACATGCATCCCAACGGGCAGTTCCCTGCCTATGAGTGGAACTTCGGTGATGTGAACCCTCCCGTACATGCCTGGGCTACCTGGCGGGTATATGAAATAGATAAACTGAACAACGACGGTAAGGGCGATATCGCTTTTTTGGAAAGCGTGTACCATAAGTTATTGCTGAACTTTACCTGGTGGGTGAACCGCAAGGACCACGACGGCAACAATATCTTCCAGGGAGGATTCCTTGGACTGGATAATATCGGGGTCTTTGACCGCAGCGCACCCCTTCCCGGGGGTGGTCACCTGGAGCAAAGCGATGGCACCAGCTGGATGGCCATGTACTGTCTCAACCTGTTGCGCATCAGCCTGGAGCTGGCCACCCACAACCATGTATACGCCGATATGGCAACCAAGTTCTTCGAGCACTTTGTCTACATCGCCAAAGCGATGAACAATATTGGGGAGAAAGGCTCGGGACTTTGGGATGAGCAGGACCAGTTTTATTACGATATCCTTAAAAAGCCCGACGGCACCGAGCAGAAACTGCGGGTACGTTCCATGGTGGGCATCATCCCGCTGTTTGCCGTGGAAGTGATCGACCACAGCCTGTTTGAAAAGATCCCGGAATTTGTTCAGCGGCTGGAATGGTTCCTCAAAAACAAATCCTCCTATTCCACTGTGATCTCTGAGTGGAGCAGCCAGCTGGCAGACTCCAAACACCTGCTGTCACTGATCCGCGCCGATAAGCTCATTGCCATCCTGCGTAAGCTGCTGGATGAAACCGAGTTTTTGAGTGACTATGGCATCCGGGCCCTGTCTAAATACCACGAAGCAAAACCGTTTGAAATAGAAGTGGAGGGCAATAAGTTCGGGGTCAGGTACCTGCCGGGTGAATCGGACAGCAGCATGTTCGGGGGCAACTCCAACTGGCGCGGTCCCATCTGGTTCCCGCTCAACTTCCTGCTGATAGAATCGCTGCAGCGCTATCATTATTATTATGGGGATGCGCTGAAGGTGGAATATCCTACGGGCAGCGGCAAGTTCATGACCATGGACGAGGTAGCCGATGAATTGAGCGGGCGACTGTTGAAGTTGTTCCGGACCGATGCCGAAGGCCGCCGGCCGGTCTTTGGGGAATACGAGCGGCTGCACAAAGATCCGCACTTCCGGGACTACCTCTTGTTTTTTGAATATTTTCACGGCGACAACGGGAAAGGAATAGGGGCTTCCCACCAGACGGGTTGGACCGGGCTGGTAGCCAAGCTCCTGCATCCCAGGCATTGACCGGATTAACCAGTACCATGAAACAAAAACATACCATCACCCTGGCCTTTTTCCTGTTCCTGTTTGCCGTTGCATTTTGCCAGGCGGGGCGGAAAGGATCGGCAAGGGAACTGGGGATCCATATCGGCGTGCTGACACCCGGTAAATGGAATGCCATTACCGATGTGGAGGGAGTAGCCGTAGGCCATGTAACCCTCCGCCGGGCGGATTCCATCCGGACAGGCGTTACCGTTATATTGCCCCACCGCGATAACCTCTTTCAGCAGAAAGTGCCCGCAGCCATTTACCGGGCCAACGGCTTCGGCAAGCTGGCCGGAACCACCCAGGTGATGGAATTGGGTAACCTGGAATCGCCCATTGTACTGACCAACACCCTGTCGGTGGCGGAAGGAATGCAGGCGGTCATTGAATATACGCTGCAACAACCGGGCAATGAGCAGGTGCAGTCGGTGAATGCCGTGGTGGGTGAAACCAACGACGGCTGGCTGAACGATATCCGTGGCAGGCATGT
>CBFGLD010000267.1:0-4098 GCA_965649495.1 uncultured Flavihumibacter sp.
TTACTCATATACGGCAGCAATTACCCTATTAAATTAAACCATTGCTTTCAATTGAGTGCCGGGCGCGGAGCGAACCGGGGGTAATAATGAAACAATTTTTAAAACCAGTGTTCTGAAATTGAAAAGAGCTGGCGGCGAAGAAAAAATATTATAGGAGCTAACAGGTTCTTTATGAACCAGTTAGTCGAAATATGGGTGGACGAAAGAAATTTGTAAGTTTTTGAAATGGTATCGGACCGGCAAGGGGGGTGTGGTGGTGTAGTTTGGATGAAAATTGCTTGTCGTATGAACCAAAAAGTTATGTTCTGGAGTGTGGTGGTGGCGCTGGGAGGTTTCCTCTTCGGGTTTGACACTGCGGTGATATCGGGTGCCGAGCAGCGCATCCAGGAGTATTGGCAGTTATCCGCCTTTGAGCACGGCCTCACCGTTTCCATCGCCCTGGTGGGCACCATCCTGGGGGCCCTGGTGGGCAGTTATCCTTCTGAGCGGCTGGGTCGCCGCTACACCCTGATCCTGATCGCTGTCTTGTATTTGTTGTCGTCCATCGGCACCGCGCTGGCCACCAACTGGGTGGTCTTCCTGCTCTTCCGATTCCTGGGAGGCATCGGGGTAGGTGCTTCTTCGGTGACGGCGCCCATTTATATTTCCGAGATCTCACCGGCAAAAAGCCGGGGTAAGCTGGTGGCCATGTTCCAGTTCAACATTGTGCTGGGGATCCTGGTGAGCTACTTGAGCAATTACCTGATCGGGCAGGAGGGAGAGAACTCCTGGCGCTGGATGCTGGGGGTGCAGGTCTTCCCTTCGATGCTGTTCCTGGTGCTGCTGCGCTTTGTTCCTGAGAGTCCGCGCTGGCTGGTGCTGAAGCGCAACCGGACGGAAGAGGCCGCCCGGGTGCTGCAGGTCATCAATCCCACCGGCTACCGCGAGGAGCTGGAAGCCATCCGGCAGGACAGTGTGGCCGTTGCCGGCGAGGATGCCACCACCCTGTTCAGCCGCAAGAACCGTTTTCCGGTATTCCTGGCCGTTAGTTTCGCCGTCTTCAACCAGGTGAGCGGCATCAATGCCATCATCTATTATGCCCCGCGCATTTTTGAGATGACGGGACTGGGGAAAGAATCGAGCCTGCTGAGCAGTGTGGGCATCGGGGCGGTGAATTTTTTGTTCACCCTGGTGGCCTTGCAGTTCATCGACCGGTTTGGGCGGCGCACGCTGATGCTGATCGGGTCGGTGGGACTGATCCTGACGCTGGGGCTGGTATCGCGTGCCTTTTACCTCAACGATTTTGGCGGGCTGATGGTGACCGTACTGCTGCTGGTCTACATCGCTTTTTTCGCCTTTTCGCAGGGCGCGGTCATCTGGGTCTTCATCAGCGAGATCTTCCCCAACCAGGTGCGAGCCAAGGGGCAGACCCTGGGCAGCCTGACGCATTGGGTGATGGCGGCGGTGATAGCTTTTTCCTTTCCCATGCTGGCCGAGAAGCTCGGCGGCGGTAATACCTTTTTATTCTTCTGCATCATGATGGTGCTGCAGCTGCTGTTCGTGTGGAAGCTGATGCCCGAGACCAAGGGAAAGAGCCTGGAGCAGCTGGAGCACAGCATTGTGATGCACTAACTCCCATCCATAACCTAAAAAAAGATTGCAATGAATCAAGTGGTCTGCTTTGGAGAGGTCCTTTGGGACCTGCTGCCCTCGGGTGCCAAGCCCGGCGGGGCGCCCATGAATGTGGCCTACCATCTCAACAAGCTGGGCAGCCGGCCGGTGATGCTGACGCGCATCGGGCTGGACGACTGGGGGCGGGGGCTGTTGCAGCTGATGGAGGATCATGGGATGACGACCCGCCATTTCCAGATCGATCCCTTCCATGCCACCGGAACGGTGCTGGCCACCATTGGCGAGCACCACGAGGTCAGTTACGATATCGTGCAGCCGGTGGCCTGGGACTATATCGAATGGCAGGAAGAGATGGAAGCGCAGGTGCGGGATGCACGGTTTTTCGTGTACGGCAGCCTGGCGGCGCGCAGTGCCGTTTCGCGGGATACGCTGTTCCGCTTACTGGAGGCGGCACCCTTCCGGGTGCTGGACATCAATTTGCGTCCGCCGCATTACGACCGCCAGCGGATAGAGGCCTTGCTGCAGCGGGCTGACCTGCTGAAGCTCAACCTGGCCGAGCTGGAGCTGGTGACGGGCTGGTTCAGCAGTTACCGGAATGCGGCCGACCGCATGGCCGCCCTGCAGGACCGTTTTCGCATACCCACCATCGTGGTTACCCGCGGCGCGGAGGGAGCCATCTTCCGGCACGAAGGAAATACCTACCAGCACCCCGGCTTTCGGGTGGAGGTGGTGGATACCGTGGGCAGCGGCGATGCCTTTTTCGCGGGGCTGCTGCACCAATACGCGCAGGGAGCCGACCCACAGCATATGCTGCTGACGGCCAGTGCCCTGGGAGCCCTGGTAGCGGGTAAGGCAGGGCCTTGTCCCGTGTATGACATAACCGAGATCAGCGCGCTGGTGGCGCAGCAGGCCATCAGCAATTGAACATCCCCTAAGCAATTAACCAATTAAAACGTTTGCTACTTCACCATTAAAACAACTAGTTATGAGAAAGTTGATCCTTACGATCATTCCCTTTTTGCTCCTGGCCGCGGTGGTACAGGGCCAGCAAAAGAAACTGTCCGGTGTGGTAACCGGCAAAGCCGACAAGGCGCCGCTGGCGGGCGCTTCGGTGCAGGCAGGAGAGCGGGCCACGGCAACGGATGCCGCCGGGCGGTTCACCATAGACGTTAGTGCCGGCCAGACCCTTACGGTCACCTACCTGGGCATGAAGCCCGTGAGCCTGACCGTTAGTGGCAATGAAGCGGAGCTGTCCATTGAGATGGAGCAGTCGGACAAGGTAGAAGACGTGGTGGTGGTGACGGGATATACCAGCCAGCGCAAGAAAGACCTGACGGGAGCGGTGGCGGTGGTGGACCTGGCGCCGGCCAAGAACAACAGTTCGGGCAACGTGATGCAGGCCCTGCAGGGCCGTGTGGCGGGGCTGTACATAGAAAAGGATGGCTCACCCAACGGCAGCAATTCGCGTATCCTTATCCGTGGTTCCAACACATTGGGCAATACCAACCCTTTGTACGTGATCGATGGTATTCCCACCACGCGCCCCGAGGTATTCCAGAACCTGGACCCCGCGGTGATATCATCGGTGCAGGTGCTGAAGGATGCTTCGGCCGCCAGCATTTACGGGTCGCGCGCATCCAACGGCGTGATCGTGGTGACCACCAAAAACGGTGGTAATACCGAAGGGAAGGTAAACTTCCAGTTCAACAGCAGCGTGTCGGCACAGAGTGAGAAGCCGGTACGATTCAAGATGCTGAACGCGGTGGACCGGGGCCGCGCCCTGTGGCAGGCCAGCGTGAACGACCGCCAGGACCCGGCAGCGGCCTATGGCGAGATCTACGAGTTCAACTGGAACAACGACTACGACAACCCGGTGCTGAACAGTGTGTCGGTGAAGCCCTATGTGGGCGGTGACCCCAATACGCCTGCCGGCAATACCGACTGGCAGGACGTGATGTACAAGACCGGCATTGTGACCAATAACAGCCTGACTGTATCTGCGGGCAACCGGAACTCCTCCTTAGAGGTGAACCTGCAGCATTTCAAGAACACGGGCATGCTGCGCTATACCGATTACGAAAGGATCAGCGGCAGCATCAACGCCATCACCCGCGGCTTTGACAACAAGCTGCTATTCGGGGTGAATGTGCGGGTAGCCAACAGCAATGAAACGCTGACCAGCCGGGATATCGGTGGTGCGTCCACCACGTCGCTGGCGGTGTTCCAGGTACCCACGATACCGGTGTACCAGTCCGACGGCAAGACCTTTGCGGGTGCTTCGGGTGGGGGTTACAGTGACCGGAACAACCCGCTGCACATGCAGTGGCTTTCGAGGTGGGACAATGCCAACCGCGTGTCAGCCTTCGGAAGTGCGTTTGCCGAGATCCAGCCCGTTAAGAATTTATTCCTGAAGACGACGCTGGGGGCGGATTACGCTACCTACCTGAACAAGACGATCCTTCCCACATTTACCGAGGGTGCGTTCAA
>CBFGLD010000268.1:0-4075 GCA_965649495.1 uncultured Flavihumibacter sp.
ACAACCCGACGCTTTCAGGAGGATACACAAGTCGCGGGTGAAACTTTTTTCAAAACGTATATTGGTCCACCAGCTCACCACCAATTTTCTCCTTAATATCTCCAGCGCCACCGCCCGCATCAGGGCCGGAGGGGCCGCCTCATCCACAAAATGAAATCCCGTGGTGCCGGTTTGCCGGATCAGGGTTTCCATACGGTCACAGATAAGCGAAGCTGCTACTGGCTCATACAGCTTTATATAATCCAGCGAGATATCACAGAAGGTGCATTTCCCCCAATAACAACCATGTGCCATGGTCAGCTTGTTCCAGCGGCCGTCACTCCAGAGGCTGTGCATGGGATTGATGATCTCAATGGCATTGATATAGCGGTCCAGCCAAAGGTCACTGTAATCGGGCGTCCCCACCTCCGATTGCCGGTAGTCCCTGCAGCCCGGTTGATTGAAATAGCACACTTTTCCATCCTGTAACACATAGGTGCGTTTCAGCTCTTCAAGCGGTAGCCCCTCCTGGATATGCTTCACCAACTGTTCCATCGGAGCTTCGCCATCGTCCAGCGTGATATAATCCACAAACTCAAATACCCGGGGGTCGGAGAGTGACCGCAATTCGGTATTGGGAAAGCCCCCGCCCATACAAACCTTAACTCCGGGATACTGCTCCCGGATCCATTTGCCTGCCCGTAATGCCGAATACAGGTTGCCGGGAAAGGGCACCGACAGCGCCACCAACTGGGGTTGCACCTCTTCCATCCGCTCCCGCAAAATGGATAGGTGTACCTGGTCCACATAACTGAAGGGTTGCGCTAGCGTATGATACAATTCATCAAAACTGTTAGCCGAGCGGCCCAGCTTTTCGGCATACCTGCTGAATCCAAAATGCTCGTCCACCCCTTCCTTGATGAGGTCCGAAAGATCTTCCAGGTAAAGCGTGGCCAGGTGTTTGGCTTTATCCTGGTTGCCCATGGTGCCAAAGGCCCAGTTGAGGTCTTCTAACTGCTCAAAGCGGCCGGCCTCAGGCAGAAAATCCCGGCGGCTGATCAGGTGCGCCAGGGTGGGATCCTTACCCTGCAGGTAACGGATAACCTCGTCAATGGTGCGGATATAATCTTCCCGGAGGGAATAGATCCGGCGGGTGTTTTCCGTTTCCAGCCTCAACGGGTCGATGGCTGCAAACAAACGCTGCAGCCCTTGCCCGCAAAACAGGGCCAGGGTTACTTCAATTCCCAGGTCAGACTGGTAGGCGCTGATGCCACGGGTGCCAAGGAATCCTTTCAGGTAGGCCGTTGCCGGGTAAGGCGTATTGAGCTGTGTGAACGGGGGAGTGACCAGGTAAACAGAAAAAGGCAATCCAGGTGATTTAAGCGCCAAAATTAGGCTAAAATAGTATCACTATTTATTGGTTAAATAAGATAGTTTGCCGCTGCATTTCCAGGTTTCCTGGAGATAAACGGATTTGCCTATGCACCGCAGAGATTTGCTTCGTCACCTGGTCTGGATGGGAGCCACTGTTGCCTTCCTGCCTTCATGTGTTTATCAACAGGACCAGGTGTCCATCCAGTTGAAGAAGATTCAGATCAACCCCGAAGGGGAAAAATTCCTGAAAGCCCTGGCCGGTGCCATCATTCCGGAAGGAGATACTTCGGGCGCTGCAGCCGTGGGTGCCCATCTTTTTGCCCTTAAAATGGTGGACGACTGTTTCTCCCAAAAGGATCAACAACAATTTACTGCCGGCATGAAAAGCATGCAGGCTTTTACCCGCGACCATCTTTCGGGCAACCTGGAAACTGCCGCGCCACAGGAACTGATTAGCCTCCTGGAAACCGCCGGCAAAGACGATGAAGACCGCCAGGCATTCCTGCGCAGCTATCGTCAACTGGTCATCCAGGGTTATATGCAATCCGAATATGTCATGACCAACCTGGTTCCGTATAAACTGGTTCCCGGTAAATACCAGGGCTGTGTTCCGCTTACCACCCAACCTGTAAAATCCTGATCATGGGAAATCTTAATCTGAAAGGTATCAAGGAAAGAACCTTCGATGCCATCGTCATTGGCTCGGGTATCAGCGGCGGATGGGCTGCCAAAGAATTCACCGAAAAAGGTTTTAAAACCCTGGTGCTGGAGCGCGGGCGGGATGTCAAACACCTCCGCGATTATCCCACTACCAATATGATGCCCTGGGAATTTGAGCATCGTGGACAGCTGACACGTGATATCGTGGAGGCCAACCCGGTAGTAAGCCGCTGTTACGCTTTCCGGGAGGATGCCATGCACTTTTTCGTGAAAGACAACGAGCACCCTTATGTGCAGGATAAACCTTTCGATTGGATTCGGGGCTACCAGGTGGGTGGAAAATCCCTGCTCTGGGCCCGGCAGACACAACGCTGGAGTGAATACGATTTTGAAGGTCCGGCCCGCGACGGATTTGCGGTCGACTGGCCCATCCGTTATAAAGACATCGCCCCCTGGTACAGCTACGTGGAAAAGTTTGCGGGCATCTCCGGCAACCGCGACGGCCTGGCCATCCTGCCCGATGGTGAGTTCCTGCCCCCCATGGAAATGAACTGCGTGGAGAAGTATTTCAGCGAGAAAGTGGCTGCAAAATACAAGGACCGCCACATCATTATGGGGCGTGCCGCTCATATCACCGCACCTCAGCCGATCCACCTGGAACAGGGCAGGGCGCAGTGCCAGAACAGGAACCTCTGCCAGCGCGGATGCCCCTTCGGTGGTTATTTCAGCAGCAACTCATCCACCATCCCCTGGGCAATGAAAACCGGCAACCTCACCCTGCAGCCCAACGCGGTGGTCCATTCCATCATCTACGACGAAAAGCTGCAAAAAGCCAGCGGAGTGCGCGTGATCGATACCGTTACCAAACAGGCTACCGAGTATTTCGCTCCCGTCATATTCGTGAATGCAGCTGCCCTGAATACCAACCTCGTTTTACTGAACTCCACTTCATCCCGCTTCCCCAATGGCCTGGGTAACGACAACGGCCTGCTGGGTAAATACGTGGCATTCCACATATACCGGGGAAGAATAAACGCAGAGTTCGACGGTATGCCTGACTTTAACAGCCAGGGCCGCAGGCCTAACGGAGCCTATATCCCAAGGTTCCGTAACGTGGAAAAACAGGAAACGGATTTCCTGCGCGGCTATGCCGCCGGATTTGGCGCCTGGCGCTCCGATATGCCGGCAACAGGATGGGGCGATTCATTAAAGCAACAACTGCTTCACCCCCAGGCCGGACTATGGCGGGTTAATTCCCATATCATGGGCGAAACCATTCCTAAAGAAACCAATACAGTGAGCCTGGACCCCAATAAAAAAGATGAGTGGGGTATGCCTGTGATGCACATTGACATCGACTACGACGACAACGACGAAAAAATGATCAAAGACTACTTTGAACAATTGTCCGAAATGTTCACCAATGCCGGGTTTACCAATATCAGGACAGATGACTCCAAACAGGCGCCGGGACTGGATATCCACGAGATGGGAGGGGTGCGTATGGGACGTGACCCTAAAACCTCGCTGCTCAATGAGTGGAACCAGTTGCACGCCTGCAAGAATGTATACGTCACCGATGGCGCCTGCATGACCTCTACCTCCACCCAAAACCCTTCCCTGACCTATATGGCCCTCACGGCAAGAGCGGTTGACCATGCCGTGAAGTCCATGAAGAAAGGATAAATACCATCAGGTAAGCACCATCAGGTAAGGCCCCTTAGAAATACCGGCCCAGCAGCGGATGGTCAATGATCAGCGTCTTCATCGCCGCAGGATCTATGGGCCCCTGCTTCGCATACACGATCCTGCCTCCCGGCTCTACCAGGATGGTATAGGGCAGGGCCCCGGGCCATTTGGGATCAATGGCCTCTATCAGGTGATATTTGTCCTCTCCGGTATAATGGTAATTTTTTCCCGATGCCTGCTGGTCCTGCAGGAAGTTCAAAACCTTTTCACCCCTGGTCACGTCATCAGCGCTTATGCTGATAAATTCAAAATCACGCCCCCGGTACATCCGGTACATCGTGATGAAATCGGGGAATTCCCGCACACAGGGACC
>CBFGLD010000269.1:0-4062 GCA_965649495.1 uncultured Flavihumibacter sp.
CGTACTTATTTTTCCAGCTGTCTATGGTTCCCCAGTCTGTCCCATCCACCCGAATCGCTCCGGAGGTCACCGTTCCCAGCCGGGTGAATGCTTTACCGGCCAGTGCCGCTTCGAAGGCTGCCTCATGTTCCGGCTGCACGGTAACCACCACCCGGCTCTGTCCTTCGCCGAACAGGAAAGCATCTTTGCGAACAGCGCGATCCGTGGTGATATCAAAGCCCAGGTTACCAGTGAACCCACTTTCCGCCAGGGTGATGAAAAGGCCGCCCTCGCTTACATCGTGTGCGGAGCGGATCTGTTTTTCCCGTATCAGCCTGGTGATATCCTGCTGCAGAGACAGCTCCTCTTCCAGGTCAAAATGCGGAACCGGTGAAAATTCCACTCCCTGTACCTTATTCAGGTATTCAGAGCTGTTGATGCAGTCGGTGGCTTTTCCGACCAGGTAAATACTATCTCCTTCTGCCTTAAAATTAAGGGTCATCTTGTCTTCGATCGTTTCCAGCAGTCCAACCATCCCTATGGTTGGGGTGGGATACACCGGTCCATCCGGATTTTGGTTGTAGAAGCTGACATTACCACCGGTAACGGGAGTATTGAATTTGCGGCAGGCATCTCCCATACCTTTAATGGCGTAAACAAACTGGTAATACACCTGCGGGTCGTAGGGGTTTCCGAAGTTGAGGCAGTTGGTGACTCCCAGGGGCTCACCACCACTGCACACAATATTCCGGGCAGCTTCCGCCACGGCTATCATGGCTCCTTTATAAGGATCTGCATATACATACCGGCTGTTGCAATCCGTGGTTACTGCCAGGGCTTTGTTACTGGGCTTGGCCAATACCACTGGCGCATCCGAAGGAGCGTTGGTGCTGGTATTCCCGGTTCCTACCATGCTGTCGTACTGAACATAGACCCAGCGCTTGGAAGCTATATTCGGGATCTCCACCAGTTTCTCCGCAACGGCTTTGAGGTCGGCCGGCACCGCTATAGTTTTCGGATCAAAGGCTTCAATTTTATCCAGGTAGGCCGGTCTTTCGTAGGCCCTTTCGTATTGCGGTGCACCGCCTCCCAAAACCAATTCTTCGGCTGGGATGGATGCTTCCAGTTCGCCGTGCATATAAAAATCCAGCAGGCCGGTATCGGTCACCTCGCCGATTACCGAGCAGGGCAGGTCCCATTTTTCGAAGATCGCTTCCACCAGGGCTTCCTTCCCTTTTTCTACCACCATGAGCATCCGCTCCTGGCTTTCGCTCAGCAATAACTCCCAGGTCTTCATATTCTGCTGGCGCGTGGGTACTTTGTCCAGGTCGATGCGCATGCCCACGCCGCCTTTGGCACTCATTTCTGCGGTGCTGCAAATAATACCAGCGGCGCCCATATCCTGCATCCCCACCACGGCACCGGTCTGAATCACTTCCAGGCAGGCTTCCAGCAATTTCTTTTCCTGGAAGGGGTCACCCACCTGAACGGCGGGCAGCTCTTCTGCACTTTCGGCGGTAATATCGGCCGAGGCAAAGGAGGCACCGCCGATACCATCTTTACCGGTAGCAGAACCCACAAACATCACCGGGTTGCCTTTCCCTTCAGCGGTGGCGCTGACGGTTCCCCCCGCTTTTACGATGCCCACGCTCATGGCGTTTACCAGCGGGTTGGTATGGTAACATTGTTCAAAATAGACTTCACCGCCCACGGTGGGTACGCCAAAACAGTTGCCATAATGCCCGATGCCGTGTACCACCCCGCCCAACAGGTGCTGGGTTTTGGCTTCGGTCAGCCTGCCAAAGCGAAGCGAGTTCAGGGAAGCAATCGGCCGGGCCCCCATGGTAAAAATATCCCGGTGGATGCCGCCCACCCCGGTGGCCGCGCCCTGAAAGGGTTCGATAGCAGAGGGGTGGTTATGGCTTTCGATCTTGAATACCACCCCATAGCCGTCGCCCATATCCATCAGCCCGGCATTTTCCTCACCTGCTGCTACCAGCATGCGCCCACCTTCGCGGGGCAGGGTTTTGAGCCATTTTATGGAATTCTTATAACTGCAATGCTCACTCCACATGCCACTGAAGGCACAGAGTTCATTAAAATTGGGTATGCGGCCGAGTTTCTGTTGGATGAGTTCAAATTCTTCGGCGGTAAGCCGGAGTTGTTGCGCTGTTTTAACGGTTACTTCCATGATGCTGTATGCGGATGGTGTAAGAAAGCGCAAAGGTAAGGTAAGGCAGGCAATGCGAAAATTATTGATGGGGGATGTTGGTGGCCACCGCCTGGTGATATTGGGCGATAATATGTTCCATATCAAAGACTGAACACATCCGTTGCCGTCCCTTTCGGCCCATTTCAGCCCGGCTGAAAGCGTCCATGGTCAACATGGCTTCCATTTTCAGGGCCAGGTCAGCGGGGTCGTGTGGCTGGCAGAGCAACCCGTTTACCTGGTCAGTCACCACATCACGGCAGCCCCGGGTGTTGGAAGTAATGACCGGCAACTCCATGCTGGCAGCTTCCATCAGGCTGCGGGGCACCCCTTCACTGTAC
Organism: uncultured Flavihumibacter sp.; assembly: GCA_965649495.1. Lineage (GTDB taxonomy): Bacteria > Bacteroidota > Bacteroidia > Chitinophagales > Chitinophagaceae > Flavihumibacter. The sequence continues at coordinate 2,530 of CBFGLD010000269.1, forward strand.
CAGGAGGGGAACACAAAACAATCGGCCTCGGATAACCAGGGGCGAACATCTGCGGCAAAACCGCGGTACTGCAGCAAGCCTTCCTGTTCCCACCGTTGCAGGTCCTCGGGCAAAATGGCATCGGGGTGATGGCTCTCGGCAAACCCGATCAGCACCGAGCGGAAAGAGTAGTTCTTTTTTTTCAGGATACGGCAAGCATCGGCAAATACGCCGATGCCCTTGCTGCGGAGGAGGCGACTGGCCATCAGGAAACAAAAACTGCCGGAAGCCGAACGCTCCCGGGCTGGTCGGAACCAATTGGTATTGACCCCTTCTCCCGGAAGCACTTTGATCTTTTCCCTTGCTGCAATTCCCTGCGAAGCAAATACCCCCGCATCTTCCTTATTCAGGAACCAGACCTCCCGGGAAGTTTTCAGGGCCCTGGTATATAACTGTCGCACCACCTGGTACAAGAAATTCTTTTTCGAAAAGGCATAACCCAGTCCGGTGATCACGGCAATAGAAGGAATGCCCAGGCTTCCCGCTGCCATGGTACCATATATATTAGGTTTGGCAACAAAATGAAAAATAAGGTCGGGGTGGTGACACCGGTAGATCTTTTTCAGTTCACGATAGAGAAGTATGTCACGGAGTGGACTAACCGAACGGTTATCAAAATGCAGGCAGACCCACTGGCATCCCTCTTCCTCCAGGTGACGCACATAATCATCGGCCGGGCACAGTACCAGAACCCGGTGGCCCGCCCGCAACAGGCTGCGGATGACATCCAGCCTGAAATTATAGACGGACCAACCATTATTGGAAACAAAACAGATAAGGTGCGATTTTCCGGTTTCAACTTGCATGTGGCCACATTAAGGCCAAATGTATAGATTTGAACAGGAAATTCAAGATACCCGGATGGATATATACCTCAGGTTCATACTTGCCCTGCTGTTCATTTTCTTGCTAACGCGATGGCTTACCCGAATTTCAGATCCCACTTTCAGCTGGCAGCAGTTAGTGCTGGCCCTGGGTGCCAAAGTGCTGTTGGGATGCCTGTACGGGTATGTATACCTGCGGTTCTACGGTGGCGATGATACCTGGCTGATCAATGCGGACAGCCTGAATGAAATGCGCAAACTACTGGACCGTCCCCGGCATTTCTTTGAAGACATAGCCCTGGGTAGGCTGGTGGCGGAACATGGCTGGCAGAAGGGGCTGGCCCTGTTCCGGATGAAGCTGGAGCAGGCCCTTATCATCAAACCCCTTTCCCTGGTGAACCTGTTCAGCAAGGGTAATTATTATAGCAACGTGGTATTTTTCAGCGGCATCAGTTTCTGGGGACATTGGTGGTTTTACCAGGCCTGCCGCCGCACCTGGCCCTCAGCAAAAAATGTGTTATTTCTGCTGATCTTCCTCTACCCCCCGGACACCAAGACGGCGTCGGTGGCGGTGATCAGCATCGACGACGCTGGCAACATCGCGTCGGCCGCCGCCATGGCGATGGTGATCGTCTACACCTCGGCCGCGGTGCGCGGGCTCGACCTGCTG
>CBFGLD010000270.1:0-4056 GCA_965649495.1 uncultured Flavihumibacter sp.
CCGAGATGCGTTCTTTTGCGGAGCAGATGCTGCACCTTACGGACGCGAATTATGGACTTGCGGCTGCTGCTTCGGGTGAAAAGAGCCCGGTAGGTTTCGGGGAGTCGGAAAAGTCCACCGATAAATCCAAAGCAATGGTTACGAAACAGGTGCTGGATGGCTATGATTTTGTTATCAACAGTGTAAAAAAGATGACGCCTGCACAGCTCCGGGAGTCCACCAAATTGCTTGACCGATTTGAGATGACCAAGGAGATGGCATTGGCCAAATGTTTTGAACACCAGACCCATCACCGCGGACAAGCAACGGTGTACCTGCGGTTGGCGAAAGTGACTCCGCCCAACGAAAAGCTGTTCTAAACAGGGATCTCGATTTGAATGGAGCTGCCTACACCCGGGGTGGAATCGATATCCAGGCGGCCTTTGAGGAAGTGGACCCGCGAGCGGATATTTTTCCATCCCATACCGGCGGCCTCGGGCATGGCAGGGTCAAATCCCCTGCCGTTGTCCTCTACCGTCAGGGTGAGTTGCGAAGGTTCCCAGTAGGTCTGCACCAGCAGTTCGGTTGCCCCTGCATGTTTGATGGCGTTATTGATCAGTTCCTGGGCGATGCGGTAGATGCCGAAGACCGTGGTCTGCTCGAGGTTTCGTTTCTCGGGGCCGCTGGTTTGGTGAACGATGCGCATCATGCCGCTGCGGTTCAGTTCAGACACATAATCTTCCAGGGCGGTATTGAGGCCGTAGCGCACCAGGGCATCGGGCATCATGTTGTGCGCCACGCGCCGCATTTCCATGATAGAGCTGTCCAGCATGTCGATGCTTCTTTCAAAAGCCTGCGACTGTTCGGGCGCCAGTGACAGGTTGGCGCGCAGGCTGTTCAGCGAAAATTTGATGCCGCTGAGCATGCCCCCCAGTCCGTCGTGGAGGTCACGCGCCAGGCGGGTCCTGTCCTGCTCTTCCCCTTCCAGGAGCGCTTCTGCGGCCATCAGTTTCTTTTCCGTTTCCAGTTCACCGATCCGCTGCTGCTGCAGTTTTTGTTTCTGCTGGTAGTTGCGGTATAACAGGAAGGATAAGACGAAAAGAGCGATGACACTTCCTGCCAGGATACTGTTGACCAGGTTCCTTTGTTTCAGGTCGGCTTGCTGCAGGCGGATATAAGCATCCTTTTTCTCAGATTCGTACTGCTGTTCCAGGTTCAGGATGTAATTCCTGCGGTCCTCACTTAACAGGGTATCCCTGAACGTTATATGTTGTTTATAGGCATCCAGCGCTTCTGCCGGGCGCCCCGATGCCTCGTATAATTTGCTCAGGTAACCGTAGCCGTCTTTCAGGAAGGTGTTGGCCGAATCCTTCCGGGCCAGTGTGATGGCTTGTTTCAGGACAGCTTCCGCCGCTGCATATTGCTTCTGACGGGTATGGATATCCCCCATTTGCAGTAAGGGGTCTATCATGTTCCAGGGCGACTGGTAGGTAACTGCCTGTTCGTATGCTTTCTGGTAATAATGAACGGCGGTATCGTAGCGCTGCAGGTTGTGGTAAGTAGCCGCTGACAGCAGGAAATAAGATTGCAGCATGGTAAAGTCGTAAGCATCGCTGAAATGCACACGGGCGCTGTCTACGTACTGTTTGGCTACCGGGTAGTTACCCGTTTCGGTATAATAATGGATGGCCTGCAGGTTGGCCAGGAAATGCGCTTTGGGGGTATTGATCTTCCGGGCCACTTCCAGGGATCTCTGCAGGTATTCAAGTTGTTTGTGGTGCAGTTTGAGCTGCTGGTAATACATGCCGATGTTGACGTAAGAGATCAGCAGGTCCTGGTCGTATTGGTTGGCTTCCTGTATCTGAATGGCTTTCAGGCGGTAATCGATGGCGGAGTCAAACAGTTCTTTGGAGCGGTAGTAATCGCCCAGGTTGCCGTAGGTGGATGCCAGCTGTCTGAGCGCTTTGGGGTGATCGGATCTCAGGAAGAGGTCTATGGCGCGGAGCAGGTTTTCCCGTTCACGGGTCCTGTCGCCCTGGTTGTGGAAGGGGGTGGACTGAAAACGAAGGGCCAGTGCCGCGTGGTACCAGAGTTGTTTGGAGAGGGAAAAATCCACCGCCTCGCGGTAACGGTCATGCGCTTTGTTCATGTCCAGCGGTTCGGTGTACATGGCCAGGTAAACCATATCGAGGGCACGGGTGGAGTCGGGCAGGGTGGACCGGAGACGGCGTTCGAGGCTGTCTGCCAGCGGTTGCTGTGCATAGAGGGCCGGGAGGTTCAGGGTTGCCCAAACGATAAGCAGGAAGCGGGTCATAATGCCAGAAAAATACACCTTTTCCGGGATGCCGGGAATGGAAGGCAATGACAATATTTGAGACCAAACAGCACCGATATGAAACTCCTTCCCCTACTGCTGGCAGGCTGCCTGTTGCAACAAACTGCGATTTCCCAATTGAACCGGGTACCGGGCCGGCGCGGTATCGACAGTGTGAAGCAAAAGCCATCGCTCCTCCGGACCACGCCCCGCACGCAGCAGGGAACTACAGCGGCAGAGGCAGTATCCACTGGTGTGATCCTGCCCACCGCGGTGTTTCCGCAGCCGGTGATGCAGCAGCTGGCCCCGGCCCCACTAGTGATCACGCCCCAGATGAAGGCGGCCCACCAATGGTGGATGAGGGTGAATCCAACCGATTATACGGTTTACCAATCACCGTTTAAACTGGTTCCGCATGGAACCGGCGAAACCCGCGCAGAGCAATTTATTGCCAAAAAAAGCATGTCGTTCGTGGGATGGCAGATGGACCCGGCACAACGAGCCAGCTGGTCGGGCGACAGCATGGTTCACCTGCTGGCGCTGCAGGACCTGGTACAGGTGCACATGCCATCGCTGGACGATAAGACCTTGTTCTATTTATCGCAGTTGCCCAACCTGAGAGCGGTGTATTATCACAACTCCCTGGGCAATTGCGATTATGCTTATGGTAATCCCCTAACCGATAACGGGTTGCAGACGTTGCTGCAGAACCGCAACCTGGAATACGTGGGGTTGCAGGCAACGGGCAGGATCACCAACAGCGGCTTTGCCCATTTCCGGGGGATGGACCGCCTGAAAGTACTGTATACGCACTGCTGGACGGGCATCACAGATGAGGCGCTGTTATCGCTGGAGGGATGTTCCTCCCTGGAAGCGCTGTATTTCATTGGTTCCAATATCAGCGACCAGGGCTTGAATAACTTACTAACGTTGAAGGACAAGCTACCATACCTGACGAAGATCTATGTTCACGGTTCCCGGACAACGCGGGATGGGGAAGCCGCCTTCCGCGCCGCCTGGGGAAGGCCGATAGAAGTGTTATACCAGTAAGGAACAGGGTAGGGACCCGCCTATCCCGGTCATGCAGTGAAATGGATTGCTATTATGGCTATATTTGTCCGGATGTGGAAACTCCGGATCATATCGGTATTTATCAGCCTGGCATTTTTACTGCTGCAGGTTCATAATTATACCCCTCACCAGCACAGTGCCCAGGCACACGTGCATAAGGACAGCGGTGAGCATCAACATACCGATCAGCCGGACGATCCCATGCAGGAGGATGAATTACCCATGGCTGCCCTGCCGCACGAGGCAGGGTTTGAAAAAAATGTGCTGCAGCCCAGGGTGCAACAGGAATGGGCAATTCCGTTGGTACACCTTGACATAGACTTACCGGTTTTGGTACCTTATGGCCTGGACCCGGGCAGTTCGCCGCCCCCGGTAATTGTCCCGGCCGAAATAAGTTTTTCCCTACAACAATTCTCCCTCCCGATATCCCAGAGGGGCCCCCCTCCTTTTTTCATTGTTGCCGCCTGATTCCAGTCGGACTTTACCATCTTTTTTTATTATTTAAAAACTATCAACAATGAAAAAGTTCTTTTCACTGGCTGCCATTGCCGCAGTTATCCTGTTTGCAGCCTGTAACGAAGCCACGCAGGAATCCGGTACCCATACGCACGAGGACGGGTCCACGCATACGGATCACGACACCACCCGCCCTCCGCAGCAGGAGTTCGTGGTAGGTGACACCACCGTGAAAG
>CBFGLD010000271.1:0-4033 GCA_965649495.1 uncultured Flavihumibacter sp.
CTATTATCATCATCGCCCTGATCCTAATACACCGCTGGAAGAAACCATGGCGGCACTGGATCACCTGGTACGGCAGGGGAAAGCCCTCTATGTGGGCATTTCCAGTTATGGCCCCGTGGAAACCAGGAAAGCATCCGCCATCCTGAAGCAATTGGGCACACCCTGCCTCATCCACCAACCCAAATACAATATGTTTGACCGCTGGGTGGAAGATGGCCTGATAGATACACTGGAGGAAGAAGGCATCGGTTGCATTCCCTTTTCACCATTGGCACAGGGATTGCTCACCGATAAATACCTGAAAGGGATACCAGGTTCCTCGCGCGCAGCACGCCACCTTGGTAACGGCGCCATGGAGGAAACTGCTATCACGGAATCTTCCATTGAAAAGGCAGTGAAACTGAACGAAATGGCCGCAGAGAGAGGGCAAACCCTCGCCCAAATGGCCCTGGCATGGATCGCCAGAGATCCGCGCGTCAGCTCGGTACTCATTGGCGCCAGTCGCCCCTCTCAATTGGACGATTCTATTCAATGCCTCGCCAATTACCGGTTCTCAGAGGAGGAACTGTCCCGTATAAACGAAATTCTTAAATAGTGATTATGTTAGTTCAATTATTGCGGACAAAGATTCAGCAGCTCATTGTTACGGAAAGTTCGGAGTCTTACCCGGGTAGTATCGCATTACCCGATGACCTGATCGAAGCGGCAGGCCTTCACCTTTTTGAATTGGTACATGTCAATAATCTGAACAACGGCAGCCGGATCATCACCTATGTGATCCGAAGCAATCGCCCGGGTGTGGTGACCGTCAACGGAGCGGCTTCCAAGCATTTTTCTGCCGGCGATAAAATACATGTACTGGCATTTTCCATGATGGAGGCTGCTGAAGCTTCGGCTTTTGTTCCGCGCATCGTGTATGCCGACGGGAACAACCAGTTGGTGGAAATTAAAGATTATGCGGGTTGATCTATCTTTCAGCTCACAATCTTCCGGAAGGTAATATTGATGCGTGCACCCCCGGCATGCGTTCGTTTTGGGAGGCAGTGATGCCAGTTTTGCTGGGTATCGCCGGTCATCAGCAATAAGCTGCCGGAAGTGAGATCGATGGCTGTTTTCAGTTGTTTGTCGCGGTAATGGCGGAACTGAAACCTGCGTACGGCACCAAAACTTACAGAAGCGATCACGGGCCGGGGACCTAAGGATCGCTCATTGTCGCGGTGCCAGCCCATGCTATCCTTCCCGTCGCGGTAATAATTCAACAAAGCACTATTGAAGGAGTATGGGCAAAACGCTTCGATTCGCTGCTTTATATGGTGTAGGGCCTCTGTCCAGGGAAGGGGTTCCATGGTGATGCCCGAATACCGGTAAGATATTCCCTCTTCCCCGTACCAGGCGGTCAGCCTGGGTTGCAGTACCCGGCGGCCCATGATCACAACAGGCTCCTGTTTCCAGGGAATGGTGATTTTCAATTGCTCCAGCAGCTGCTCACTTTCTGCAGCATCAAACAATGCGGGGTAAAAAAAAGCTTCCCCTTCCTTTGGGAGTATATTAGCAGGCAATGGCATTGATTTTGAGTAAATTTATGCACATGAGGAAAATCCTGATAGCTTTCGTGTTGCTGGCTGCCGTATCCTTACTGGCGTACCTGTTTTATCAGGTGGGCAGACGCCACCCCCAACCCATGGAAGAGGTAAAGGTACAGGAGGATCGTCCTTCCTTCGTTACAGCCGCAAAACTGGCGGCACCGGGGGTGGTGCACGTCAAAACCGAACTGCGAACCGGCGCCGGTTCCCGGTTTTCCGTGGATGAGATCCTGGGAGCCCCTTCCGCTGAAAAGGCTTATGGAAAGGGATCCGGCTCCGGCATCTGCGTGTCGCCCGATGGGTACATTGCTACCAACGGGCATGTGGTAGAAAATGCCTTGCGGATATTGGTCGTCTTCCCCGACAAGCGTGAATTTGAAGCGAAACTGCTGGGCACAGACCCTGATACGGACCTTGCCCTGCTGAAAGTAGACGCGTCCGACCTTCCTTATGTTAAGCCCGGTAACTCAGACCTGGTGGAAGTAGGGGAGTGGGTGCTGGCCATTGGTTATCCCTTTTCCCTGAATACCACTATTACGGCCGGTATCATCAGTGCCAAAGGGAGGAGTATCGGAGTGATCGATAACCGGACCTCCTCGGGTCCCGACCAGATGGGCAGTACTGCCGTGGAATCCTTCATACAGACAGATGCGGCCATTAATTCCGGAAACAGCGGGGGCGCCCTGGTAAACCAGCGGGGTGAACTGATCGGCATCAATACCGCCATAGCCACCCGCACCGGCAGTTATGCCGGTTATGCTTTTGCCATCCCCGTGAACCTGGCCAAGAAGATACTGGATGATCTGATGGCATTTGGCGTCGTGAAAAGAGGGTTACTGGGGGTTTCGTTTCCGGCCCCGTCAGACGAAAGCCAGCTGATGAAACAAAAGGGCATACGCCCGGGATCGGTTGCGGGGGTGCTCATCACGGGTATCATGGAGGGCAGCGCGGCAGCAGAAGTAGGGATGGAAGAAGGGGATATCATCCAGCACGTGAACGAGACCCGGTTATTCTCTTCGGCCGAATTTTCCGAACAGATTGCCCGCCACCGCCCGGGGGATAGTATCCGCATTTCGTTTGTGCGTAACGGTAATAAAAAAGAAGTTACGGTAGTATTGAAAGAGGAAAAACGGGGTGCCACCCCCGGTAATGCGGCCCACCTCAAAGAGATCTACAACAAGCTGGGTGCTTCTTTCACACCTATTACCCCGGTACTCAAAGAACGCTTCAACCTCAATGCCGGCGTGGTGGTCACCCGGATCGAAAAAGATGGATTCTTCGACAAGCTGGGAATACCGCCGGGTACCATCATTGCCCAGGTGAATGGAAAAGAGGTCAACAGCACCGCCGATATCGAAGACGAACTCCTCGCCAATTTCAATACCCGGATGCGCATTGTCGGTATTGCTCCAGATGGGTCCTGGGTGGCTTTCAGCTTTTCGCTGGGTACCTGAACGGCAGTTGGAACGATGCCCTATTTTTGTTCCGAAATGCCTGAACGATCCCTCCATCGAACCCGTATAGCGCCTACCCCCAGCGGTTACTTGCACCTGGGAAATATATGGTCCTTCCTGCTTACGGTTGACCTTGCCCGTAAGGAAGACATCCCTGTTATGTTACGCATCGATGACCTGGACCAGGAGCGGGTGAGGCCCGCGTACCTGGAGGACATTTTTGACAGCTTGCACTGGCTCGGTATTAGCTGGAACGAAGGCCCTTCTGATGGAGGGGAACTGGCTTCCCGCTGGTCGCAGTTGCATCGCCTTGATCTGTATAGAGCTGCACTGCAGGAACTGGCGGCTTCCGGCAGGGTGTTCGCCTGCACCTGCTCCCGCGCCGCGGTGTTGCGGGATAACCCGGATGGCATTTACAAGGGGCATTGTTTGCACCGCGACATCCCCCTGGATCAACCCGGAGTGAGCTGGCGGTTGCGGACGGACCTGGCTGCCCCGGTTCGGGTGCAACACTACCAGGGAACTGCCACGGTACACACCCTGCCCCCTTCCATGGATTATTTCGTGGTACGGCGGCGCGACGGGCTGCCGGCTTACCAGTTGAGCTCCCTGGTGGATGACCTGCATTTTGGGGTGGACCTGGTGGTGCGCGGGCGGGATCTTTGGGAAAGCACGCTGGCACAGTTGTGTGTGGCTGCCATGCTGGGGGATGATCGCTTTGCCAACAGCCGGTTCTTTCATCATGACCTGCTGCCTGCCGCCGATGGAAGAAAGCTCTCCAAATCAGCCGGGGATACTTCGATCCGGTTTTTGCGCCAGGCCGGGATGGATCCCGAAACCGTCAAAAAGATGCTGCCGCCCCTGCCGGAGACCCCCTGGCTGCCTTGAAAAGTAGTGAGCGGTCGCGTCACGGTCGCGTCACGGTCGCGTCACGGTCCCGTCGAAGAGTACTCGATCCAGGCATTAGCTACCTGCTATCCCTGCATGCAGTACCCG
>CBFGLD010000272.1:0-4032 GCA_965649495.1 uncultured Flavihumibacter sp.
GCCCTGTTGGTTGAGCAACAGCCCGTTGGAACCCAGTTCACCTTTCCTGGATGAGGCACCCGTGTATCCGCTGGGTTCCAGGTAGGGTTCGGTGCCTTTTGCTTCGGTCCAACGGTAGATCCTGTTATGGGGAATGTCAGAAAAGAGCAACATGTTCTGTTCGGCTACCCACAGGGGGCCTTCGCTCCATTCAAACCCTTCACCGATGATTTCCGCGCGGGCATCGCGGGCCAGTATGGCATCCAGGGCAGGATCCAGTTGTTCCACCTCTCCGATGAACCTTTGCTCCGGCTGCTGGCAGGCGAGCAGGCAGCAGGCGGCGGGTATAACCCATGCGTATAAGCGAAGTAAACCGGAACGCAAGGAGGGGAAATAAGTGTAAAAAGAGCTATTCTGCCACATATGGATACCTTTTGGTGAAAATGAAAGTACAATATATCTGCTGCATTAACTATTTTAGGGGAGCAACCAACACGAGACCTATGCACCGGCGCAACTTCCTGAAGCTGTCCTCTGCGGGCGTCCTGGTGTCTGCCATGCCGGAGCTGCCCATACTGACCCGTTATGCCAAATACCGGACGGCATTGGTGGGTACGGGCTGGTGGGGCATGAACATTCTGCGCGAAGCCATAGCAGCGGGCCAATCGCAGGTAGTGGCCCTTTGTGATGTGGACCAGCGCTTCCTGGGGCCGGCGGCGGAAGAAGTGAACAAACTCAGCGGCGACCGTCCCAAAAAGTATACGGATTACCGTGAGATGCTGGCAAAGGAAAAACCTGCTATCGTTATTGTGGCCACGCCGGACCACTGGCATCCGCTGATCACCATTGCGGCCCTGGAAGCCGGGGCGCATGTGTATGTGGAAAAGCCGGTGGGGCATACCATCAATGAAGGCAAGGCCATGGTGCGGGCCGCCAGGGCCAGCGGCAGGGTGGTGCAGGTAGGTACCCATCGTAGAGTATCGCCACATAATATGTCCGGCATGGAGTTCCTGCGGTCCGGCAAAGCCGGCAAGATCGGCATGGTGCGGGCGTTTGTACATTATGGAGGAGGAGCGGGGAAGGTGGTGCCGGACAGTGAAGTGCCGGCGGGACTGGACTGGGACGCCTGGTGCGGTCCGGCGCCTTACCGGCCGTTTAATGAGGCGATCCATCCCCGCGGGTTCCGGCAGTTCATGGATTATGCCAACGGGCAACTGGGCGACTGGGGCATCCACTGGATGGACCAGATCCTTTGGTGGACCGAAGAAAAAGGCCCCCGTAATATCTTTTCGACTGCGGCACGCCGGATACGAAAGGATACGACCGATGCCCCCGATACGCAGGTGGTGAACTATGAGTTTGAATCCTTCAATGCCGTTTGGGAACACCGCCTTTATGCTGCCAATGAAGCCGAAAAATCCAATGTAGGCTGCTATTTCTATGGAACAGAAGGAACTTTTCATATGGGCTGGCTGGATGGGTGGACTTTTTACCCCGCAGACAAGAATAAACCCGTTCTGCATGAAGACCCCAGACTTCATACGGCCGACAACCACAATGTGCGGGAGTTATGGGCCGATTTCCTGGAAGCCATCGCAACCAATAGGAGGCCGGTCTGTGATATCGAAACCGGGCACCGGTCCACCAATATGAGCCTGTTAGGCGTGCTGGCAGCCCGGGCCGGGCGAAGTATCCAGTGGGATCCGGAGAAAGAAACCATTATCGGTGACCAGGCCGCGTTGGCTATGTTGCAGCGCGAGTACCGGTACCCGTGGAAATACCCTGTTTGATCTGTTAACCAATAAAACGCATTTATAATGACCACCAATCGTCGGGAATTCCTTACTACCTCTGCCAAAGCCCTTGCCGGCGTTTATGCGGCATCGGTAGGATTCAGTGCTAAAAGTTATGCACGCATCATTGGCGCCAATGAGCGGGTACGGGTAGGCGTTGTCGGTTTCTCCGACCGTTTCCGTCATTCGTTGCTGCCCAGTTTCCTGAACCATCATAAAGAGTTGAATTTTGACCTGGTAGCAGTGTCGGACCTGTGGACCAGGAGACGAACCGAAGGTGTTGGCCTGCTCACCGAAAAGATGGGGCACGAGGTGAAAGGCTGCCGCAACAACGATGAGCTCTATGGGCTGAAAGATATGGACGCGGTGATCATCAGCACAGCCGATTTTCAGCATGCGTTGCATACCATTGAGGCGGTGAAAGCGGGTTGCGATGTGTATGTGGAGAAGCCCTTCGCAGAAACCATGGAAGACAACCGGGCGGCCCTGAAAGCCGTTCGCGCCGCCAATAAGATCGTACAGGTAGGCTCCCAGCGCCGTAGCGGCCAGAATTATATGGCTGCCGACCAGTTCATCCGCGACGGAAAATTCGGCGCCATTACCATGGTGGAACTAACCTGGAATGTAAACCAGCCCGGCCGCTGGCGCCGCCCCGAGCTGGTGGCCGCCCTGAATCAGGAAGATACCGACTGGAAACGCTACCTGATGAACCGGCCTTTTGAAGCCTGGGACCCCCGTAAATACCTGGAATACCGGCTCTTCTGGCCCTATTCCTCCGGCATGCCGGGGCAGTGGATGAGTCACCAGATCGATACGGTGCATTGGTTCTCGGGGTTGAAACACCCGCGCTCCGTGGTAGCAAATGGCGGCGTGTACCATTGGAAGGACGGCCGCCGCAATTGGGATACCATGACCGCCGTTTTTGATTACGGTCCGCAGAACGATCCTGCCACCGGCTTCCAGGTGGTCTTCTCTTCGCGTATGCATAACGGTGATGAAAGACCTGCCGAGATCTATTACAGCAATGGCGGAGAACTCAACCTCATTACCAACAAAGTATCACCCCGTGGCGGTCTGACCGAAAACTTTGCAGCAGCCATGAACATGAAGCCCAACCTGCTGCCAGAAGTGGACCTAACGGCTTCCGAGGTGAAAGTGGTGGCATCGGCCAATACGGGAGGAGACCCCCTAACGTCGGCGCATGTACGAAACTGGATGGAATGTGTGCGCAGCCGGAAACAGCCACATGCGCCGGTGGAAGCGGGTTACTACCATTCCATTGCCAATATCATGACCACGGCGGCGGCACGTACCGGCCAGAAAGCAGTGTTTGATGAGGCCAGGCAGGAAGTGATGGTGGGTAATAAGGTCTTTAAATACTGACCGTTACCGGTTCAACTTATACACCAGTGATCCCAGGGAGGCTATCCGGCAGCGGATGGTTCCCTGGCCATTTTTTACTTCCAGGCTGGCATCTTTATTACCGGTAAGCACTTCCTGTAAATGGTAGCTGCCGTCTGGCAGAGCCCATTGACGCAACAGTTCCGCCGGCACCAGCAACTCACCGTTGAAATCCTGGTATTGCCCGAAATTAACGGCTACCAACAGGTGCTCCTGATCCTGCCATCGGGCAAAGGCAAACAGCTTATCGGAGTATTGCGGGTTCTTGTCGCGGTTGAAGCGGTGGATCTCCTGGTACTGGCCCATTACTGCCGGGCTTTGCTGGGTGAACCGGAGCAGGTTGCGGTAAAAACGACGCAGCTCCTTTTCCTCAGCGCGCAGTTGTCCCCCATCGAACTTTCCGCCGTTCCGCCAGCGCTGGATAGAGGGAACCGCTGTATAATCAAAAATGCTGGTACGGGTAGGATTGCCGAAACCGGCATCGCCTTCACCGGCCTCACCCAATTCCTGGCCAAAGTATACCAGCAGCGGAGAGGAACTGATGAGCGCTGACACCACCAGGGCGGGTTTGGCCTTTTCGGCATTGCCGGCAAAGCCGGTGCTGGCAATGCGTTGCTCGTCGTGGTTTTCGAGGAAATGCAGCATGTGGTGTTCGATGTCCTTCATTCCCTCCTGCACGGCTACCAGGTGATCCGTGCTGCCCCTTCCTTCGATGATATGGCGGAGGGAGTCGTAGAATTCCACCTTATCGTACAGGTAATCCATTTTACCCAGGCGGATATAGTTGCGGTACTGCGCCGGGTTGTAAATTTCAGCCACCAGGATGGCGCCGGGGTTCCTCGATTTGATGGCTGAGTTG
>CBFGLD010000273.1:0-4031 GCA_965649495.1 uncultured Flavihumibacter sp.
GAGGGCAGGCTTCCCCCCATCTGTACCGCCGTTCCTTCCCTGCCGGCCGACCCGCCAAAGAGATGGGTAACCAGGGTGGACAATAATACGAATGGAGTCATCCGGGCAGGGATGCCGCCCCCGGGTTGGTGGATCTCGTCGATGACCAGGTTGTTACCGGCGTCACTGTTCTTGCCATAATTCCGGTACAGCCAGTGGATGCCGATGCCGGCAACAGGAAGAAAGGCTATCAGCCAGAGGTTGGACCAGCGCGTGGCGCCCGCCAGTTCCAGCAGCCACAAAAAGAGGGCTACCAGGGATCCCACGGTGATGGCTACCGGTAATAAGAGCAGGCTCCAAAATAGCAGGTGCCATGCGATTTTCTTTTGCTCGAATGAATAGTTGAATGTGTTCATGCCTACAAATAGCGGGTCTGGTAAATGGAGGTATTTACTATTTGTAGGCGCCATCAGCCTTTGCGGCGGTTGGGTGCAGGAAGACACCATTTCCTGTTCAGGCCCTAAAACTAAGGTAATGGAACCAAACCTGCAATTTTGATAGGCCCGCCCATATCGATCCCCAGACCGGCTACCACTGGTTGTACCAGGTGCAATACGATCACCAGGTGGAGCCGGGTGTCAAGATCTTGTTCAGCGTATTTGATTTTGCCGGTAACGAAACCAAAAAAGTACTGGAATAACCTGTGTGCCTCCGGTTGCGCATTTTCCGCTCAGAAAGCTACGATGATCCCAATGGTGGGCGTGAAAAACAGGTCGTCATCCTTTACGAAAGTCGGGATGGCATTGCTGCCATCCGGTTTAACGGCTTGTCCATCGGTGGTTTCGAATCCGCTGTTATCGGCTTTGCGCCGGAAGGTGTATTCCGGAACACCGGGATTGCGGGCCAGGTACCAATTGGTGATGTCGAGAAATACGTTCAGGGATAAGCGGGAGAAATTCCATTTCTTATCTACCCGGATATCACTGCTATGAAAAGCCGGCAGGCGTTGCGTATTCAGTCTGGTATAATCAAAGATCCCCGTTCCCAGGGAAAGGTAGTTGACGCGGGAAAGGCTCTCATCAAATGGTGTGTAGGGTGCTGCTCCCTGGTACCGGAACTTCAACCCGACCTCCCAGTTCTTTCCCAGTTTATAACCCGCGGTAAGTGTCAGCAAATGCCTGTTATCCCAGCTGCTGGAGATATACCTGTCATCCACCCCGCTGTACAGGCTACGGTAATAAGTATACGATAAAATGCCGAAGAAGTTTTTGGTAAGTTTCTTCTGCACAAAGAGTTCTATCCCATAGGTCTTTCCTTTGCCGCTTGTAGTCACCGGCTCATTTCCCAGCAGGGTGAAATCGGCACCCAGGTTAGAGAGGGCGATCCCGTTGAACAAAGAGACCGGCACCTGGTGGTATTTTTTGTAATAGGCTTCGGCCGTGATGCGCAGGGTTTCATTGGGCAGGAACTCCAATCCGGCTGCCAGGTGATCACTTTTCAGGTATTTGACCGACTGGTTCACCAGAACCCGGTTTTCGTTCGCATAACCCAGAATGGTATAAGGTGGTAATTTGAAATACCGGCCGGCCGAAGCATTGATGTTCCAGCGATCCGTAAGTACATAACTGAAAGAGATGCGCGGTGATATGGTTTGCAAGCCATTCATGCCTTCGGTGGTGAAGGTATTCATATCTGTACGCACTCCGGCGCTTATACCTAACCGGTTGTCAAAGAATCGTTTACCCACCTGCGTGAATGCACCAATACGGAAGAAAGGTTCCAGGGGAGATTTGAAATCAAGCACCAGGGCGTCCTGAACCGGTTCCCCGTTTTCATCCTTCAGTTCTTTCCGGAGCACATTATAGGTTTGGTTGGTATAGTCGGCTCTTTGCACCGATGCCCCATAAGCGAACTTCCAGCCATTCATCGTTTGATTCATATCAAAGCGCAGTTTGGTTTCTGCTTCCCGACTGTCAACATCCAGGGTCAGGTTAGCCGGTTCGGGGTTATTATTGTCTTCGTGCTTGATGATATCGTTTCGGAAAGTGGTATGGCTGAGGGCAAGGTTCCAGTAACCCCTGTTGATCACCCGCTTCAGGCTGAGTCCCGCTGTAAAATTCCATTGATTGATCAGCGGGTTGGAATTGATGGTGTATAATTTCTCGGGGCTGGCTTCTTTGGGAGCTTCAAAGCGAAATTCATCTATGGCGCCGATCCCAATGAAGTTGAGTGTGGTCTTTTTATCGAGCTGGTGGGTGATCTTGGTTTGGAAATCCCAGTAATTAGGTCGGATGGGCAGGTCCAGCGCCTTAAAGAGCAATTGCAGGTAAGACCTCCTGGCGGATGCCAGGAAAGTGGTTTTGCCGTTTGGGGAGAGCGGCCCCTCCATGGTTAAGGCGGCTTCGGTGGCACTCAGCCGGAAGTTTCCCTGCACCTGGTCCGGGTTGCCGTTCTTCTGCCGGAACTGGAAAACAGAACTGAGGGCATTGTCATAACGGGCATCAAAAGCCGAACTGCTCAGTTTCACATCCTCAATAAAACTGACGTTGAGCATTCCCTGTGGCCCCCCACTGCTGCCCTGAGTCTGGAAATGATTGATGACCGGCACTTCAATGCCGTCGAGGTAAAAGACGTTCTCATTGGGGGCTCCCCCCCGTATAATGATATCGTTCCGGAAACTCCCTCCCTGCGGTCCTCCCCCCACACCAGGAAGGGTCTGCACCACTTTGCTGATATCGAAATTTCCCCCGGGGTTGTTCCGGATCTCTTCAGAGGTCAGTTTCTGTACGCTTAAGGGGGTTTCAAGGGTCGCCACCCGAACCGTCCTTCTTCCTGAGCGGACAATCACTTCCTGGAGAAGCCCGGTACCCGGCTCCATTTCCACATCCACGATGTTTTCGTTTCCGCTGCCCACCACCACATTGTAGAGGGTAAAAGTTTCATAACCCACCCGGGTAAAGGTAAAATTATAGGTCCCCACCGCGATACCCTCCAGCCGGAATGCTCCCAGTGAATCGGATACGGCCCCCTGGTTGCCACTGGAGCTACTGACAGATACGGCCACCAGCGGTTGCTGGCTGCTTTTATCCCGGATGGTTCCTTTGATGCTTCCGGTGGGTTGGGCAAGAACGGGTAATGAAACTAATAAGATAAGGCTAAACAACAACTGCATCCTGTCAGAAATTTTAAAGGTGACGGGTTTGTTCAGCCAATAACGAACAAAAAATGGATTTGTTTAAGGTTGGTGGCGCTCCAGGAAGTCCAGGGCAGCACTGTCGGGCATTGCCAATGCCCCGGAACTCGTATCAAACAGCATGATGCGCTTTGCTGCCGCAGTATATTCGGGCCATTCGGGATCGCTCTTTCCATTGGGGTTGCCGGTACTGGCAAACCGCACCCAATAGGCCGACATCAGAGCGGCAAGCCGGTGATCCGAATCTTGCCAGGGCCTGTTTACAAAACGCAGGTTATGGAAGGTATAGGGCACTTCACCGGTATGGAAGGCCCCATAGCGCAGGTAATCCCCCGTAGCCGGAACCTTTCTGGCAAATCGGTATACATAGACCTGGCTGCCCTGTTGGCTGAGCAGGTTGGCAAGCGTATAATTTTGCAGTCCGAAGATGCGGTCACGGGAAAGGTGCAACTGGGAAGTTGCAGCCTGGGTATCGTTGTCGGCCGGAAAGTAGTGCAGGAATTGCAGTGAATCGGGCCCATAAATGCTGGCTGCCTCCCGGCGGAACTCAAGGGCAGTGCGGGTTGGACCAAACAACAGTCCCTCATCCTGGTTCCACCCGGTCAGCAGGGATACCGGGTTGTGTTTGCCTTCCCGGATAATGGTTGTAACCGGTTGCGGCAGCAGGTATCCATCGGTAATGGGGCCACGCATGCCCTGCGACTTTTCCAGGAGCGTGGCGGGCGGAAGGTTCCGCATGGCAGCCAGGGAGGAGCAGCCCAGCGTCTGCATCAGGCTGTTGCCGTCGGCT
This sequence comes from uncultured Flavihumibacter sp., assembly GCA_965649495.1. Taxonomy (GTDB): domain Bacteria; phylum Bacteroidota; class Bacteroidia; order Chitinophagales; family Chitinophagaceae; genus Flavihumibacter. The sequence continues at coordinate 3,963 of CBFGLD010000273.1, forward strand.
TCCGCCTGCTGCAGGCTGGGATAGCCGCCTGGGGAGAAGGCGCCGCTTTGGGCAATGGCTTTCCGGAAG
>CBFGLD010000274.1:0-4022 GCA_965649495.1 uncultured Flavihumibacter sp.
CTTTTACCAGCACCAAGAAAAAAGGCCTCTCTATCATGGATGGAAATGAGGCCGCCGCTTACATCGCCTACAAAACCAATGAAGTATGTGCCATTTACCCGATTACGCCTTCGTCGGCCATGGGCGAATGGGCCGATGAATGGAGTGCCAAAGGCATGAAGAATATTTTTGGGCTGGTTCCCAAAGTGGTGGAAATGCAAAGTGAGGCTGGTGCCGCCGGCGCGGTTCACGGTGCCCTGCAGGGCGGTACCCTGGCTACTACTTTTACGGCTTCGCAGGGACTGTTGCTCATGATCCCCAATATGTATAAGATTGCGGGGGAACTGACTCCTGCGGTGTTCCACATCGCCGCCCGTACCGTAGCCACCCACGCACTCTCCATCTTTGGAGATCACAGTGATGTGATGGCGGTTCGCTCCCTGGGCTGGGGCATGCTGTTGGGCAATACCCCGCAGGAAGTGATGGACATGGCCCTGGTGAGCCAGTCGGCCACCCTCAATGCCCGCGTGCCCTTCATGAATATCTTCGACGGCTTCCGCACCTCCCATGAACTGGGTGAACTGGAACTGATTCCCGATGCCGCCATTGAAGCCATGATCGATATCGATGCGGTGAACGCCCACCGCAACCGTGCCCTGTCACCCGATAACCCTTCTATAAGAGGTACCGCACAAAACCCCGATGTGTATTTCCAGAACCGGGAAGCGGCCAACCGCTACCACGAAGCCGTTCCTTCTATCGTGAAGGAAAAGATGGATCTTTTCTTCGGTCTTACCGGCAGGCGCTACGAACTCTTTGAATATTATGGGCACCCCGCTGCCGACCGGATCATCATCATCATGGGTTCCGGTGCCGGTACCGTAAAAGAGACCGTCGATTTCCTGAATGACCGGGGTGAAAAAGTGGGGGTGCTGGTGATCCGCCTCTTCCGCCCATTCTCCATCCGTGATTTCCTGGCAGCCATACCTGCCACCGTATCCTCCATAGCGGTGCTCGACCGGTCTAAGGATCCTAACGGTATCGGGGAACCGCTGTATATGGATGTGGTCAACGCCCTTAATGTGGAAGAGTCTCCCATTCAACCCAAAGTGATCGGTGGCCGCTACGGTCTTTCTTCAAAAGAGTTTACCCCCGCCATGGTGATCGCCGTGTTTGAAGAACTGCTGAAAGACCAGCCCAAAAAGCATTTTACCGTGGGCATAGAAGACGATGTTACCCACCTGAACCTCGACTACGATAAGTCCTTCAGCCTTGACCCGCAACACCTGTTCCGCGGGCTCTTCTTCGGACTGGGTGCCGATGGTACGGTCAGTGCCAACAAGAATTCCATCAAGATCATCGGTTCCAAAACCGATAATTATATACAGGGATATTTTGTGTACGATTCCAAAAAATCCGGATCCCTGACGGTGTCGCACCTGCGCTTCGGCAAGCAGCCCATCCAGAGTGCTTACCTGATCAATTCGGCTAACTTCATCGCCTGCCATCATTTTAATTACCTGACCCGTTACGATATTCTGAAAGATGCGGAACCCGGTGCTACCTTCCTGTTGAACGCCCCTTACGCCAAAGAGGAGGTATGGGAGAAACTGCCCCGCAAGATCCAGGAGGAGATCGTTCACAAACAACTTAAGTTTTATGCCATCAACGCGCATGCGGTAGCCAAAGAGGCGGGTATGGGATCGCGCATCAACACCGTGCTGCAGACTTGTTTTTTTGCTATCAGCAACATACTTCCGCGCGAAGAAGCCATCGCCAAAATAAAAGAGGCTATCTATGAGACCTACTGGAAAAAAGGGGAGGCGGTTGTGCAGAAAAACTACGACGCGGTAGACATGACCCTCGAAAACCTGTTTGAGATCGATTACTCCACCTTCGAACTGGGTGAGGTTCCGCTGGAAGGTTTACTGCCCGCTGATGCGCCCGACTTCGTGAAGGAGGTCCTGGGTAAGATCATCGCCGGTAATGGCGACGACCTCCCCGTCAGTGCTTTCCCGGTTGACGGCACTTTTCCATCCGGTACCACCCAATGGGAAAAAAGGAATATCGCTGATGCCGTCCCGGTATGGGATACTTCCCTCTGCACCCAGTGTAACAAATGTGTGATGATTTGTCCCCATGCAGCCATCCGCGCCAAGATCTACGACAAAGCACTGTTGCAAGAGGCCCCCGCCACTTTCAAACACATGGACCCCGTGGGCAAAGAATGGGATAAAACCACCGAAGCCTACACCCTGCAGGTTTCCACGGAAGACTGTACCGGCTGTAACCTCTGTGTGGCCGTTTGCCCCATCACCAGCAAACAGGACCCGGGGCACAAGGCAGTGAACCTCTACGACAAACACGACATACAAAAGGCTGAAATCAAAAACTGGGAGTTCTTCCTTGACATCCCGGAAGTAGCCCGCGAAAGGGTGAACCGCAATACGGTGAAAGGATCCCAGTTCTTCCAGCCACTCTTTGAATTCAGCGGCGCCTGTTCCGGTTGCGGCGAAACGCCCTACCTGAAACTGCTCACCCAGTTGTTCGGCGAACGGATGATCGTGGCCAACGCCACCGGCTGCTCGTCCATCTTTGGCGGTAACCTGCCTACCACTCCCTGGACCAAAAACAAGGAAGGGCGGGGTCCGGCCTGGGCCAACTCCCTCTTTGAGGATAATGCCGAATTCGGGCTGGGTATCAAACTGGCCAATGACCGCAAACGCGAGAACGCCCTGTCCATCCTGCAACAGATGCGCCCCGAGCTGGGCGATGACCTGGTAGACACCCTGGTGAACGCTCCCGAAATCACCGAAGCCGATATCCGGAATAAACTGGATAAGATCCGGGAACTGAAAAAGATCCTGGAATCCAACAACAGCTTCGCCTCCAAAAACCTGCTCCACCTGGCCGATTTCCTTTCTGAGAAATCCATGTGGATCATCGGGGGCGACGGATGGGCCTATGATATCGGCTACGGCGGACTGGATCACGTTTTGTCCACCGGCGAAAATGTGAACATCCTGGTTATGGATACCGAAGTGTATTCCAATACGGGTGGACAAAAATCGAAATCCACCCCCATTGGTGCCAGTGCCAAGTTTGCCGTTAATGGTAAACTAACCGGAAAAAAAGACCTTGCCTTGCAGGCCATTGCCCACGGTACCGCTTATGTAGCGCAGATCGCCATGGGAGCCAATGACTCGCATACCATCCGCACCATCCTGGAAGCCGAAGCCTTCCCCGGACCCTCTCTCATCATTGCCTATGCGCATTGCATTGCCCACGGCATTGATATGGGGCATGGGGCCGACGAACAGGACTTTGCGGTGAAATCCGGCTACTGGCCGCTGTTCCATTACAACCCCTCAAAGCCAAAGGGACAAAGGTTTGTGCTGGACTCCAAAGACCCGTCCATCCCATTGTCTGAATTCATGTACCACGAAAACCGCTTCCAGGTGATCCGTGCCAAGGATCCGGTAGTAGCGGAAGCCTTCCTGGTGCAGGCCGAAGAGGCCAAGAAGGAAAGGTGGGAGAAGCTGCATACCCTCACCGCGCTCTGACCCGTTTTAACCCCCGCACCAAAACGGCCATCCAGGTGGATGGCCGTTTTTTTATAGACAGGGTTAGTGAAAAACCATAGAAGGTTAGGATATCAGCTTTTGGGGTCAGCTTTTGCTTTCAGCCTTTGTTGAAATAGGGGGTCTGGTCATCCGACACGTTTTCCTTCTGCTGCCAGTAGGCCAGCGAAACCGTATGCCCGTCGGGTGTTTTAAGCAAGCGCCCGAAGATGGCATTGACCGGGTTGAACATCACGTTGGTAACGCCTACGGTATAAGTGGCCGGCGGCGGGGGCTCTGTAGACTCTGGCGCTACTTTGGGAACTACGGGAACAGCAATAACGGTATAACCATTATACTCCAGCAGCTCCTTTAGGAATGCCAGCCGCTGGTCGTTGACATTGCGCTCCACGATAGCGCATTTGACCCCCTCCAGGTCTTCAAATTCGTGGTTCTTGTTGATGGCCATAATTTTTTCTTTGA
>CBFGLD010000275.1:0-3996 GCA_965649495.1 uncultured Flavihumibacter sp.
TCGGCACTGGCATGCCCGGTTACCAGCTGCAGCAGGCTGAACAGGGTGGCCACCGCCAGCGCTATCTTAAAGGAGGGCCTGGCAATTTCCAGGAACTTTCCTTTCAGGATGTACCAGGCGTTTACACTCAGCACCAGGAAGGCCCCGGCCAGGAAGGCGCCGATCCACACATGCCAGAGCCGCTCCATGCTGGAGGGATTGAAGACCATCTCCCAGAAATCGGTGATCTCCGCACGGGCATCCATACCCGAACCTACAATATGGTAGCCCGCCGGCGTTTGTTGCCAGCTGTTAGCCACCACGATCCATACCGCGCTGAACATCGATCCCAGGAATACCATCAGCGTGCTGAAGAAGTGCACGCGGCTGCTCACGCGGTTCCAGCCGAATAACAGGATACCTAAAAACCCGCTCTCCAGCGCAAAAGCAAAGATGCCTTCCGCCGCCAGCGCGCTGCCGAATATATCCCCTACATACCTCGAATAGGTGGCCCAGTTGGTTCCGAACTCAAACTCCATGATGATGCCCGTGGCAACTCCCAGCCCAAAGATCAGCGCGAAGATCTTGATCCAGAAGCGGGTCATGTCCTCGTATATTTTTTGCCCCGTGCGCAGGTACATCCCTTCCATGATCACGAGGATCAGTCCCAGCCCGATGCTCAGGGGCGGGTAGATATAATGGAAGGAAATGGTGAAAGCGAATTGTATCCGCGAGAGTATTTCTACATCCATACTCCCAAGTTAGGAATAAATCCGCCTGCTGGCTATATCCGGCTTAAGACCTGCTCGGTAAGCCTGTCGCAGCGGTTTAAATGGAAATGAAGCAGCTCTTCTTTTCTGTAGGATTTTTCCAGGATGCCTTTCAGCATGACCCTGGCCCGGTTCAGTCTTACCTTCACGTTGACCTCACTGATGTCCAGGCATTCGCCGGTTTCCGCAACATTAAGGTCCTCCAGTTCCCGCAGGATGAATACGGTGCGGTAGATCTCCGGCAACTGGCGGATCGCCTGCTCCAGGATCTGCTTTACTTCTGCATCGTTGAACCTGGACTCGGGGGTTTGATGGTCTTGCATATGCTGCAAATACTTTTCACTTATCGTTTCTTCCGGGATCAGTAGTACCCTGTTGCGCTTTTTTATCCGTTGCAGGCACTCATTGACCTGGATGCGGGTGAGCCAGGTGGCGAAACTGGAGGCAAACCTGAACCCCGCTAACTTTTCATAGGCATGTATATAGGCTTCCTGCATCGCTTCTTCTACTTCCGCATCATCGTTCAAGATAGACATGCCCACCCGGTACAGCCGCTGGTTATACCGCCGTATGATCATAGCATAGGCATTCTTATCGCCTCCCAGGATCCTTTCGATGATCTCCTGGTCCGATAGTTCATGCTTTACCGGTATGTCGCTGGTTGCCATTCTGATTTCTGTTCTCCTCTTATTAGAGTAAAAAGCAGCCCATTGGTTACAAATTTACCCTATTTTTTTTGGGTGCCCTTTTCAGCAGTTTTCCTTGTAACCTTTCCGGCTGGCAACACTCTATTTCTGTAAATACCATTTATTCCTACTTAAATTTTAAGTCATGAAAAAGATCCATCACTCTTTTGCCGGTTCCGCTGCAGTTGTTGCCTTGTTCCTGTTTGCCATGGTTCCGGCGCATGCGCAGCAGGCAGGCGATCTCTCGGATACGGAAGTAGCTTCTGTGGCAGTGGCCGCCAACCAGATCGATATTGACTATGCCAAAATTGCGCTGAAGCGATCCAAAAATCAGGAGGTGATCAATTTTGCAAAGACCATGCAGAACGATCATGAGGCGGTGATCAAACAGGCGGTGGCCCTGGTCACCAAACTGGGCGTTACGCCAAAGCATAATTCCACCACCGCCAAATTACAAGCGGATGCTGCTGAAACCCGGAAACACCTGAATGCTGTTTCACCGGGCAACTTCGACAAGGCTTATGTTGACAATGAAGTGGCGTATCACAAAGCCGTTATCAGTGCGGTGGAAAACCTGCTGATCCCTGCCTCCGAGAATGCGGAACTTAAGGCATTGCTGGAAAGTATTGTCCCGGCGCTGAAAGCCCACCTGGAACATGCGGAAATGGTACAAGCAAAATTAGCGAAATGAAACAGTTCGTTTACTCCCGGTGCCTGGCACCGGTTACCTTTTTTGTACTCCTGGCAATTTCGGGCTGCTCTCCTCACGAAGCAACCAGGGTACACACCATTGAGATCAGGCAAATGAAATTTGATCCTGCTGTATTGACCATACACCCGGGCGACCAGGTTGTTTTTGTCAATCGCGACATCGTACTGCACGATGTTACCGAACAGCTATCCCGGAAATGGTCTTCGGGTCCCCTTAAGACCAATGACTCCTGGAAGCTGGAAAGCACCGGCAGCGTGGATTATTACTGCAGTCTTCACCAGGTAATGAAAGGCCGGATTTTAGTGGTGAAATGAAACAGCCGGCAGTATATTAATCCGTACTTTCACCTCATGGAAGAGATTACGCTCCAGCTGAACGAAAAGAACCATGGCGCATTTATTGTATCGGAAAAGGGTGAACAGCTCGGCGAAATGGTGATCAGTATATCGGGGGGTAAACTAACGGTTTACCATACCGAAGTGGATCCCAAAGCGGAGGGGAGGGGACTGGCTAAAAAGCTGCTGGAAACCATGGTGGCTTATGCGCGGGAACACCAACTCCAGGTGATCCCGCTGTGTCCTTATGTTCACCTGCAGTTCCGGCGGCACCCGGATCAGTATGCCGACCTGTGGAAGCCGGCGTAAATAATGAACCGCGTTTAAATAAATGGCTATGCACCAACTGAAAATCATCACCTCCACTACGCGCCCCGGAAGAAAGGGGATCCTGGTGGCCGACTGGATCACGGAACTGGCTAAAGCCAACGGAAATTTTGAGGTGGAGCTGCTGGACCTGGCCGCTATCAACCTGCCTTTCATGGATGAACCCAATCATCCCAGGCTGCAGTTGTACCAGCATCAGCATACCAAAGACTGGAGTGCCAAAATCGCTCCCGCTGATGCCTATATTTTTGTGTTAGCCGAATACAATTACAGCATTCCCGCTCCCATCAAGAATGCGCTGGATTTTTTATTCAACGAGTGGAAGCATAAACCGGCAGCCATTGTCAGTTACGGCGGGGTTTCCGGTGGCCTCCGCAGTACCCAGATGCTGAAACAGGTACTCACCGCCCTGAGCATGATGCCCATCGTGGAATCGGTGACCCTGCCTTTTTTTACAAAGGCCATCAGCGATGAAAATGTTTTTGAGCCCGATGAAACCGTCCTTAAATCGGCGCAGGGCATGCTGGCTTCGCTCGTTCAATGGAGTGAAACCCTCAGGCCCATGCGCGTACAGAAGGAAAAATAATTTACACGTTACCGTAAACATTCGACTGGCCGCCATCAATGGCGATCGTCTGACCGTTCACGTAAGAAGCATCTTCGCTCAGCAGGAAGACCACCACTTTTGCCACTTCTTCGGGTACCCCTAATCGTTTGGTGGGATTGGCCTGTGCGTAGTCGGTCTCTGCCTTTTTCGGATCGGCGGGATTCACCTGCCGGAAAGCTTCCGCTACCATCGGTGTCAGGATGGCGCCGGGGGCAATGGCATTGGTGATGATGCCGTACCGCGCGTATTCCAGCGCCGCATTCTTGGTCATGCCTGATACGGCATGCTTGCTGGCAACATAAGGGGTCTGGTTCAGTACTCCCCGGATGCCGCCTACCGATGCCACATTCACGATGCGGCCATAGCCGTTTTGCTGCATCACCGGGATCACCTGCCGCATGGCATAATACACCCCCATCAGGTTGATATCGATCACTTTTTTGAACACGTCCACATCATACTCCGTCATCAAAGCCTGCCGCCCCTCAATGCCTGCATTATTGTACAGCCCGTCGATCTTTCCAAAAGCTTGTACCGTTTCCGCTACATACTGCTTCACGGCTTCTTCTTTCGATACATC
>CBFGLD010000276.1:0-3993 GCA_965649495.1 uncultured Flavihumibacter sp.
TTGGTTATCCAGCGAGGAGACCAGCCGGTTAAAGTTTAGTTTGGAGATCATACCTCCCACACCCTTCCCGCTTTTTTAGGTGTTCACATATTTCAGAACCGTGGCATCTACTTTTTCCACGCGCGGGATAACCTGCTTCTGATCGTCCAGCAACCCGCCGGCTGAGGTGCATAAAACCAGCGTGGTGGCATCAAAGCCAATGGCGATCAGCGTTGCCAGTTCATCGTTATCCGAAAACTTGATCTCTACATTACTGACCAGGTCGTTCTCATTCACCACCGGAAGGATATTATTCTCCCAAAAAGTGACGAAGGTTTCGCGGAGCTGCAAAAATTGCTTCCGGTTGGAAAAATGCACCCGCTCACACAGGGCCTGTGCCACGGTGATGCCGTGACGTTGGAAGTGCTGGTGATATAATTGTATCAGGAGAGGATTCCCCACCGCCGCAGCAGCTTTCCTTTCCGATAAACTTCCTTTGTAGTCTTTCAGGAATTTCCTTCCGCTACCCACCGCACCGCTGGACACCAGTACAATATTGTACCGCTTTCCCAGTTCCGCGATCTCGGTGGCAACCTTCCTGATGACCGTTCTGTCTATGTTTCCTTCGTTGTTGGTTATTACAGCTGTCCCTAGTTTGATAACTAATACTTCCCTGGACATTTATTGCTTGCTTGGTTTCTTTGCAAGATAAGACCTTAATTTTGGAGCTCCCCAATTTTTAGCAACATGGAATGGAATCTATTCGACAAACAGGTATATAAAAACCGGCGGCAACGCCTGATGCAGCAAGTAGGCAGCGGACTGATACTGCTCAACGGAAACGAAGACAGCAGCATGAACTACCGGGATAACTGTTACCCCTTCCGGCAAGACAGCAGCTTCCTCTACTATTTCGGGATCGACCTGCCGGGCTTTGCCGGAGTGCTGGACTGCGAAACCGGTGAAGAATTTCTATTCGGACCAGAGCCCAGCCTGGATGATATCATCTGGACAGGACCCCAACCCTCCGTTCCTGAACTGGCGGCTAAAGTTGGAGTCGCCAACGGCCTGCCTTTCGCCCGGGTAGAAGAAAAACTCTGCGAAGCCCTGACCTGGGGAAGACGGATCCACCTGCTGCCGCCGTATCGCCCCGAAAACAAAATAAGGATGGCCGCCTGGCTGTCCGTTCCCCTCTCCGGGTTGGATGCCTTCGTATCCAAAGAACTGGTGCTTGCCGTCATTGCACAACGCGCGCACAAGGAAGCAGTTGAGATTGCAGAACTGGAGGAAGCAGTATCCATCAGTGCAGACATGCACCTGGCGGCCATCCGCCAGGCAAGACCCGGGATGAAAGAATATGAACTGGCTGCTATGGTGGAAGAGGTGGCATTGGCTGCCAACGGTCGGTTGTCCTACCCCGTGATATTATCCATTCACGGGCAGATCCTGCACAACCACTACCACGGAAATACTATGAAAGAGGGTGATATGGTGCTTTGTGATGCGGGCGCAGAAAATAAAATGCATTACGCCGGTGACCTCACCCGTACTTTCCCCGCAGGAAAACAGTTTACGACTGTCCAGAAGGAACTCTATGATATAGTGCTGCATTCGCTGGAACACGCTGCCAGCCTGCTGCGGCCGGGCATTCGCTTCCGCGACGTTCATGCTCAGGCATCACTGAAATTGCTGGAAGGCCTGAAGCAGGTGGCACTGGTAAAAGGCGATCCCGCCGAAGCACTGGAAGCCGGTGCTCATACCATGTTTTTCCAGTGCGGCCTGGGGCATATGATGGGACTGGATGTACACGATATGGAAGATCTTGGCGAAGAGTATGTGGGTTACGGAGAGGGACAATCGAAGAGTAAGGAATTCGGATGGAAGTCTCTCCGCCTGGGTCGTGAACTGGAAGAAGGGTATGTGCTGACGGTGGAGCCTGGTATTTACATCATCCCGGAATTGATCGACCGCTGGAAAGCGGAACAGAAATGCAGGGATTTCATTGATTATAGCCGGCTGGAAAAATTCCGCGGGTTTGGTGGCATCCGGATCGAAGATAATTACCTGGTTACCGCAGGCGGCAGCCGTAAATTAGGAAAGGATCTTCCGCGAACAGCTGCAGATATAGAAACCCTTCGCCAATCCTGGTAACATGAACCCAAAAATCAGCCTGGTGCTGGGAATCTTCTGCATCAGTATTTTCCCGATACTGGTTAAGGTAACCCCTGTATCCGGAATCACGGCGGCGTTCTACCGGATGGGTATAGCCGCTGCCATAATCTGGCCCTGCATGCTCCTTGCCGGAAAATGGAAACGTGCCACCCTGACCCATTGGAAGGGTATACTGGTTTGCGGGGTGCTGTTTGCCTCCGATGTGGCAGTGTGGAACCTCTCCATTAAATACAGCACCACTACACAGGCCAGCCTGCTGACCAACCTGGCACCGGTTTGGGTGGGATTAGCCGCCTGGTTGTTCCTTCCCAATAAACCTCCAACGCGATTCTGGATCGGCGCAGCCATAGCCCTGGCGGGTATGGTCGTGATGATGGGCGCACGCATGTTCCTGGAAATGGATTTCAATGCTGGTTTCGTATGGGCAGTATTATCCGGAATATTTTATGCAGCTTATATGCTGTCCAGCCAGGCGGTATTGAAGCGGGTGGATATCTGGAATTTTATGACCAGTAGTGTTACTGTGTCAGCAGTTTATCTTTTTCTGGTTTGCCTCGTACTGCAGGAGCCGCTTTGGGGCTTTGAGCCCATCGTATGGTCTTCGCTTACTACCCAGGCAATTGTCTGCCAGTTGGTGGCCTGGATATCCATGAGCCATGCCCTCTCACATATTGATGCGCAACGGGTTTCCCTGAGCCTGCTTAGCCAGGTGCTGTGTACTGCGCTGATGGCATCGTTGTTCATTGGCGAGCTGATCTCCTGGCAAATGATCCTGGGTGGAGCCATCATCCTGGCAGGTATCGCCATCACTTTTAGTCAGCGTAAGCCACCATTGCGCGATGCCTGAAAAACACCCGATATATAACCTGCCCTTCGCACTGCTCTGCGCCAGTTCGCTGCTGTTCTCTGCCAGCTTTAATATGCTGCTGCCGGAATTGCCTGCCTACCTCAGTAGCCTGGGCGGTGCCGAATACAAAGGACTTATCATCGCCCTGTTCACTCTGACAGCAGGCATCTCCCGGCCCTTCAGCGGGAAACTTACCGATACCATCGGCAGGGTTCCCGTAATGGCGGTTGGTTCACTGGTCTGCTTCGTCTGCGGATTCCTGTATCCCATCCTGGGCTCCGTGGCTGGCTTCCTCTTCATCCGGCTGGTCCATGGATTCAGCACCGGGTTTAAACCAACGGCAACAGCGGCCTATATCGCCGACCTGGTACCTCCTCAGCGCTGGGGCGAAGCCCTGGGCATCCACGGTCTCTGTTTCAGTACCGGGATGGCACTGGGGCCGGCTATTGGAAGTTCCATCGTCCTGTACTACTCCATCGACCTGATGTTCTATTGCTCCTCCGCTTTTGCCTTATTGTCGATCCTGATTATTTATAACCTCAAAGAAACCCTGCCCGCCAAACAAGACTTTAAAGCCACGCACCTCCGGATTTCCAGGGGTGATATTGTGGATATGCAGGTCTTTCCCGCTGCCCTGGTTACCTTGCTGTCTTATGTTCCTTACGGCGCCGTGCTAACCCTTATTCCCGACTGGAGCGGGCATATCGGCGTGGCTAATAAAGGGACTTTTTTTATGGCATTCACCCTGGCCTCCCTGCTGGTAAGATTTGTGGCAGGAAAGGTTTCGGACAGGCATGGCCGTGTGGCAGTGATAAAAGCCGGACTCCTGGTGCTGGTGGCAGCAATGGTCTTGCTGGCTAATTCCGGCGATTACGCGGGTTTGATCCTGGGATCTGTCGTTTACGGAATTGCCACCGGTATTCTTTCACCTGCAGTAAACGTCTGGTCCATTGAGGTGGGGAGCGCCGGGCAACGCGGGAGAGAAATGGCAACCA
>CBFGLD010000277.1:0-3965 GCA_965649495.1 uncultured Flavihumibacter sp.
TCGTAGGGGAGAATGACCCCCAGGTGCTGGAAATGAATGAAACGGCCCTGCAGCAACTGCCCTCTGTGAAACAACTGAAGATTGTTCCCGGCGCTACCCACCTATTCGAAGAACCTGGTGCCATGGATACCGTCTGCTCGCTGGCCGCAAACTGGTTCCAACGTTACCTGGTCTCCAATGGCCCGCATCGCTAATACCGTGTGATCAGGGCCACGCCACCATATTCTTCCAGCTTTCCATTTTCCAGGAATACCACGTCTCCATTTTTTTCCAGGACCAGTTCAATCAGGTCGTCTGCCGCATCCGGCAGGGTGCGGTGGGCTTTCATCGGTGGGCGCAGGTAAAGATGATTGCCGGTTTCATCCAGGAAGCCTGCACATTGATAGTCTTTTTCTATCAGCAGCTTCAGGGCTTTGCCTTCCCAGGCGGCGCCCCAGGCATCCTGGATGCCGCTAACACCTCTTTGATGCCCCAGGCTCTCCCGGAATTCCTGTACCAGCACTTCACCTTCCTTGTCCAGCTGTGCACTCACCAGTGGCCATAACAGTTCACCCAGTTGCTTCAGGTTCCAATGGGAATAGGACCCATCGATCCGGGCGATGGTATTTTTCTGGTGGGAAGATACTTCCTCAAACCAGGCGATCGCCTTCTCCGTTCCCATCAGAAGCAAGGGCGTACTGCCAATGATATAGGATTTCAAGGACTCGTCCACCTCCTTGAAAAATGCCTGGTATCGCTTTTCCTCCAGCACCGATTTTTCCTTCTCAAAACTCTTTACGTGTGCTTCACCCGCATAGGAGCTGCTGCGGCTGGGTTGATTGTATTCGTATTCGTCCTGGTAGGTCCTGGGAAAATGACGATCGCGGATTTCCTCCAGTTCCTCCCGGCTTCCCTCAAACAACCTTGCTCCCTCCCGGCTAAGCAAGAGGGCGTAATACCGCCGTGAAGTATATACTTTGTAAAGCAGGTCACGGATCTCAAAATTTTCGCCTACCACCAACTTCTCCTTTACCGGGAAAGGGAAGGTAACAGCCAGCCGGGTATTGGGAGACACAAACAACCCTATGCCCGCCTGGTTATGGATAAAGTCTATACCGGAACGGAGCTCTCTGAGCGACTCCACCAAAGCGCGCGTATCCTTTTCTGGATATTGGTACTCTAAGAGCTCTATGGCTTTCTCAACGGCCCTTTCCATTTCCGGTTCATCGGCTCTTCTTTCTGGCGACAGCTTATGCGTGGGCACAATAACAGAAATGCATATGGAACCCTTCTCCTTTTGCATGCCTGCCAGTTCTTCTCCGGGAAGTATTTCACTGAGCATAACAAAAAATTTAGTGTTTGATTAACCGTGTAAAAGGTAACTGATCTAAGGCTGGAAAGCAATGACCAGTCTCAAACCGGTATATGATACAGGTCAAAGCCTATCTCTTGATTTCCGTAGCAAAGGTTTTTACTTTCGCAGGGTAAACATGGAACAGAAAAAAATAAGCATCGGCCTTGCCGGCGATGTGATGCTGGGCCGGAACATGGATGCGGTGATCCGAAAAAAAGGTTATGCATACCCGTGGGGAAACACCTTGCCGCTGTTCCATGATGCTGATATCAGGATCATTAACCTGGAAAATGCGTTTACTCACAGTGCCCGGGAAGTCAGCAAGGCGTTCAACTTCAAAGCCCATCCCGATGTGGTAAAGTCCTTGCAGGTGGCTGGCATCAACGTGGTGAACCTTGCCAATAACCACATCATGGATTACAGTGCAGAAGGTCTTTATGAAACCCTCGAAACCCTTGATAATGCCGGTATTCATCACGTGGGAGCTGGAAGAAATACCAGTGAGGCTTCCGCTCCTTGTATCTTGCAACTGGCAGGTATCAAAACCGGTATATTGGGAATGACCGATAATGAACCTTCCTGGAAAGCATTCCCCGGGAAGGCCGGCACAAATTATATTGACCTGGATGCGGAACGCGACAGGTCATGGGCGCTTGATGCGGTGCAGGAACTGAAGAAAGGGGTGGATGTTCTCATCGTGAGTATACACTGGGGGCCTAATTGGAATCTTTGGCCTTCCCGGCAACAGGTTAACATGGCCCATGCGATGATCGATTATGGAGCCGATCTGATCCATGGTCACAGCGCACATAATTTCCAGGGTATCGAATGGTATCATAACAAGCCCATACTGTACGATACCGGCGGCTTTGTGGATGACTATGCCGTGCGCCTGCCTTACCGGAACGATCATTCTTTTTTTTACACCCTGGAGCTGGAAGGAAACAGCTTGCGGAAATTAAAGCTGACCCCTGTCGTCATTCGTCATTGCCAGGTGAACCTGGCAATGGGCGAAGATGCCCGCTGGTGCCTGGATAATATCCGCGAACGTTCTGCCCCCTTTCATACTGCCATTAGCAGCAAGGGCGGGGTATTGTTGGCTGATTTGCCGTAACTTCATTTTTCACTAAACTGTTTCATTATGCCCAAAAGAATTAAGCCTGATGAACCGTTTGAAGTTCCTAAGCCGGAAAAGTTACCCGAGGTGGAACCCCCTGCGGAACCGGGGGAACCTGAAATGCCGGAGGAAGAACCTGAATTGCTTCCGGAGGAAGAACCGTACGAAAAACCTCCTTCAGAAATACCGCTTCCCGGTGAAGGCGCCTGATGCCAGATGAATCTGAATACCCTTCAATAGTGGAAACCTGGTACCAATTCCTGAATGGCTTCTTTTTTGTATTTCACACGGTCTTTACCCTTTTTAATATGACGGGATGGGCCTTCCGGAAAACAAGAAAACTGCATTTGCTCACCTTATTCCTAACAGCCTTCTCCTGGTTCGTCCTGGGGATCTGGTATGGTTGGGGGTACTGTTTTTGTACCGACTGGCACTGGGCTGTCCGCGAGAAACTGGGTTACCACGACGACTCCCGGTCTTATATTCATTTCCTGTTGCGAAAACTTACCAGGCTCAACCTCAACCCTCATTTGGTGGAAACCGGAACGCTGGTGGTTTTCCTGCTGAGCACGGTACTTGCGCTCTGGTTTTTCTTTCGTGATAAAAATTCTTCTGTTTCCTGATGAGCGTCATATCGCCGTTGTTTTTATACCCCTAACTTTAAAGGAGTCCGGTTACGTCTCTAAAGCTTTGCATATGACCATCGAGATACATAACCCGCCCGCCAGCGTGGAAGAATCTTTCCTGAAAAGTATTGAAAAGGAGTTGCTGGATTTTTCCCACAAGAACCCGAATATCTCCAGGGCTGAGGTCAGTTTCCGGGAAGACGAATCGCTGCAATGGGACAATAAGATCTGTGAGATCAAACTCGTGGTCTTTACAGATAGTTTGTTTGCCAGGAGGGTGTCGGGAAACTATTACCTGGCTGCCCGTGAAGTGTTGGATGAACTGGCCATCCGCGTTCAGCAACAGGCTGATGCAGGCAAAGAGCCACCGGAAGAGATCACCAGCACGGTTGACGTTTAATGCCTTAAAATAAACCAACCGCTTTGAAAAAGCTTTCAGGTGCTTATCTTTAGCAAAAAAGCACCAGGTTATATGGCTCAGGAAAACAGGCGTTCTTCCAGAAGAAAATTTATCCGTTCGTTGGGCGGCTCTGCCATGCTATTGGCGGCAAATCCAATTGCCTCGCTGGCCTCTGAAAATTCCGGTAATATTCAGCTCCTTCCGGGAAACCGTGAATATGCTGCCAATGATAAGATTCGCATAGCCGTCATCGGCATGGGCATCATGGGGCACAATAACGTCAATACGGCGCTCAGGGTTCCCGGTGTGGAACTTGCAGGGGTCTGTGACCTCTACAAAGGCCGGTTGGTCAGGGCTCGCGAACTCTTTGGCAACGACCTTTACATTACAGACGACTACCGCGAAGTACTGGAGAAAAAAGATATCGATGCGGTAATTATAGCAACCAGTGACAACTGGCATGCCCGCATCGCTACAGATGCGCTGGCT
>CBFGLD010000278.1:0-3962 GCA_965649495.1 uncultured Flavihumibacter sp.
AGATCGAATTCTTCCGGAAACAGCACGGTGTTGAAAAACCCTCTCCGGCCCAGCGGATGTTTTCCCATTCCATGACCGTCAGCGAAGCCCGCACCAGCAGGGAAGAAGGCCTGTTGGAAGTGAAACCCGCCATGACCGTGGCCGAACTGGAACAATCTTTCTGGAAACAATTCGGACTGGCCGTACAGGTCTTCCGCAAATCCGGCAACCTGTGGCTCGAAACTACCATGACCGATAAATGGACCCTTGACCAGCAAAACAACCATGGTCGCGAGATCAGCACCGAAACAACCAACCCTAAAACAAACGCTTCCAAAGCAGCCGAAGACTTCGAACTGAACCGCGGCGAAGATTAACCGCGGCAAAAACGAAACGCCCCCATCTTATTCCCTTGGTGAAAAACTGCTCAGTAGAGAAGATTACCGAGCCGGGCAAGATCAGTAATACGGATCTTGCCCTCTTTTATTTCGATGAGTTTCTCCGATTTGAAATCACTCAGCGTCCGGATCAGTGACTCCGTTGCCGTACCCACATACTGGGCGATGTCTTCCCGGGAAATATCAATAGGAGCAGGCTCCTGTCCGGCATTGAACTTATTCTGGATGTCTACCAGCGCCTTGGCTACCCGCTTGCGCAGCGAGTCGTAGGCCAGGTGCAGCAACCGGTCTTCTTTATCTTTTACATTGCCGGTGATCAGGTGGATGAACTTGCCCGCAACATTCATATCATTAAAGACCGCCTGCAGGAAATCCTCCCGCGGGATCATGGCCAGCTCGGCTTCCTCCAGCACTTCGGCGGTATCCTCATAGGCGCTATTCTCCAGCAAAGCCACATACCCGATATAATCCCCCGCACTGTACAGGTTGGTGATGTATTCCTTTCCATCCTCATGGAGCCGGTAGCTCTTCACTTTCCCCGATTTCAAATAATAGAGGTACTTGGGGCGCTTTCCTTCGCTGTACACCTGCTGGCGCTTGGATAAAAACTCCGATTCATAGGAATCGGGATCCATTTCGATAGCACCCACTTCTTTCAGGTCCTGCATCAGCTCATTCATCCCCTTTTCATTACCCGCGTATTTCTGGTGCAGGATCTCCTGCTTTTTCAGGCGTATCTCTATGGCATTCAGGAGCTCGATATCATCAAAAGGCTTGGTGATAAAATCGTCGGCCCCCATCTCCATGCCCTTCCGGAAGTCGCTCCTTTCCACTTTGGCGGTCAGGAAAATAAAGGGCACATGCTCGGTATCCTGGTTCTTACGCAGGAGGTGCAGCACCCCGTACCCATCCAGCTCGGGCATCATGATATCACAGACCACCAGGTCGGGCTTTTCCTGCAATGCCAGCTCCACCCCCCGTTTGCCGTTTTCGGCCGTAAAGGTCTGGTAGCCCGCAAGGTTTAAAATCTCCGCAATATTTTCCCGGATATCATTATGGTCGTCGATTATCAGAATTCTTTTCATCCAGTGGTAATTTTTAAAAGACCCGGCGGCCCGGTATACAGGAGCTGCCTGGTAAACAGGAGTTGCCCGGCTTCTTTTTGCAGCCCAAATAAACGAAAATGAAACCATTGAGAAAAATCAGTTCCTTTCTTGAGATGCATCAATGCCCCCCAAACAGCCCTACCTTAGCTTAGCAAAAATTTTCGGGTTGGCTATAGCTGTAAACAAACACACCGCCTGTTACCATTGCGGAGAAGATTGTATGGACACCAGGATCCTCCTGGAGGATAAGCCCTTCTGCTGCGAAGGCTGCAAGACGGTGTACCAGATCCTCAACCAGAACGGGCTCTGCAATTATTACGATCTCAACCAGAACCCCGGAAAAAGCCAGCGCATACAGGTGCGGAAAGATAAGTTCGCCTTCCTGGAAGACGAGCAGATCATGGCCCAGCTCATCAGCTTCCGCAACGAGGAACAGACCCACATCACTTTTTACCTGCCCCATATCCACTGCAGCTCCTGCCTTTACCTGGTAGAGAACCTGCACAAGCTGGATAAAGGCGTGGTTCGTTCCACCGTAAACTTCACCCGCAAGGAGGCCACTATCATTTTCAATCACCGCGTTACCAGCCTGCGCAAGGTGGCCGAACTGCTCACCAGCATTGGTTATGAGCCCTATATCAGCCTGAATAACCTGAAGGAAAAAAAACCGCGGCTGCCCCGTACCATGATCTACCAGTTGGGGGTAGCCGGCTTCAGTTTTGTCAATATCATGCTGATGAGCTTCCCGGAATACCTGGGACTGGAGGCGGCCGAGAAACACCTGCAGTATGCTTTCCGCTACCTCAACCTGCTGCTCAGCCTGCCGGTGCTGCTTTTCAGCGCCCTGCCCTTTTACGAATCGGCCTTTAAAAGCCTGAAGCACCGCTTCCTGAACATTGACGCCCCCATCGTGCTGGCCATCTGGGTCACTTTTTTCCGCAGCGCTGTGGAAGTGCTGACCGATACCGGCGGCGGGTATTTCGATTCCTTTTCCGGCATCGTATTCTTCATGCTCATCGGCCGCGTGCTGCAGGACAAGACCTACCAGCAGCTCTCCTTTGAACGCGACTATACCGCCTATTTCCCCATCGCCGTTACCGCGCTGAAAGAAGAAAAAGAAGTGCCGGTGGCCCTGCCGGATATCCAGCCCGGCGATACCCTGCTCATCCACCACGGCGAGCTGGTACCCGCAGACGGCATCCTGACCCGGGGTAAGGCCTTTATTGACTACAGTTTCGTTACCGGTGAATCGCTGCCCGTGCTGAAAGAAATGGGTGAGATCATTTATGCCGGGGGCAAACAAACCGGCGGTAATATGGAACTGCTGGTGGTCAAGGAGGTCTCCCAGAGTTACCTCACCCGCCTCTGGAACCAGCAGGAACCCAAAAGCAAGGATACCAGCGAGCAATCTTTTGTTCATTTGCTGAGCCGCTATTTCACCTATATCGTCTTTACCATCGCCGCACTCACCGCCCTGTACTGGGGGGTGGCAGACAGCAGCCGGATCTGGCCCGCGGTCACCGCTATCCTTATTATTGCCTGCCCCTGTGCCCTCCTGCTTTCCAACACCTTCACCAACGGGAATATCCTGCGCATCCTGGGCCGTAACAAGCTCTACCTCCGCAATGCCCAGGCCATCGAAGACATGGCCGAAGTGAACCATATTGTCTTTGATAAAACCGGCACCCTTACCACCAACCAGCAACATGATATTATTTATGAGGGCGATCCCCTTTCGGTAAGCGACCAGCAGGCCGTGGCGGCACTGGCGGCCCAATCGGGGCACCCGCTCAGCAAGGCCCTTGCCAAACACCTGGGCCGGAACCAGCTGACTGTACTGCAGTTCCGGGAGCATACCGGTAAAGGCATAGAAGGAACCATCAACGGCCAGCACTATGCGCTGGGATCCCCCGCCTTCATCACCGGAAAGGGCAGCGACCGGCAGGGTACTACCGTGCTGGTGGCCCGCGAGGGCACCCCCCTGGGCAGCTTCAGCTTCCGGAACCATTACCGGGCTGATGTGAACACTCTGCTGCGCAACCTCCGCACGGAAATGGAGCTGTCTGTAATATCCGGCGACAACGCAGGCGAAAGGCAAACCCTGCAGCAACTGGCCGGAGCAAGGACCACCCTGCTCTTCCACCAGCAACCTCATGAAAAACTGGAATACATTCAGGCCTTACAATCAAAAGGAAAAAACGTCCTGATGGTGGGCGATGGGCTGAACGATGCCATCGCCATGCGGGAAAGCAAGGTGGCCATCGCCATTTCCGAAGATGCCAACACCTTTACCCCTGCCAGCGATGGCATCATGGAATCCAGCCAGCTCGGCAAGCTGCACCAGTTCATCAAACTCTGCCGCGCCAACCGGCAGATCGTCATTGCCAGCTTTGTGATGAGCATTGTTTATAATATTATAGGGCTCTTCTTTGCCGTACAGGGAACCATGAGCCCCCTGGTAGCCGCTATCCTGATGCCT
>CBFGLD010000279.1:0-3953 GCA_965649495.1 uncultured Flavihumibacter sp.
ATGATGATCATGCTATCAAAAAGACCGGAACCGGAGGCGAATGGGGCGTTGAAATCGTTTTTATCGTAAAAGCGGATGCCTTCCAGTTCTTGATAGCTGTGGTTGCCCAACTCGGTATTCCATACCGTGCGGGCATTATCGGTCATTACCACCGCCAGTTCCTGCAAACGGTCCTTCTGGGCCGACAGCTTTTGCAGCAGCAGTTGCGCATAAATCGACCCGCTGGCGCCGGTAACAGCTATAACAATTCGTTGCATTCCGTTTGATTATTTTTGAATACCAACAAAGTTAACCATGCAAAAGATTATTGTATTGTTATTATTATCGCTATCCGCCCTTCACCCGCAGGCACAAACGCCAAGGGAAAAACCAACCTCCACGTCCAGGGATATGCGCTGGATGAGCCTGGCCGATGCCGAACGTTCCGCTAAGGAAGCCAGCCGCCCGGTGCTGATAGACCTGTATACCGACTGGTGCGGCTGGTGCAAGGTGATGGATAAAAAAACCTATAAGAACGCTAAAGTGGCCGGCTACCTGAACGATAAATTCTACTCGGTGAAAGTGAACGCCGAAAGTAAAAGCCCCTTTTCCTGGGGCGGACGCAACTTCAACTTCAATCCGCAGTACAAAACCAATGAATTTGCGCTCTACCTGACCAACGGCCAGCTCTCTTACCCCACCACGGTCATCATTCCCGCCCCCGAAGAAGCGCCCCAGGCCATCCCGGGATTCCTGGAACCCAAGGATTTTGAGCTGATCGTGAAATATTTCGGTGAGGGCGCCTATAAAAAGATCCCCTTCCCGGAATACCAGAAACAATTCAAGGGATCCTGGTAAAATATTTTAACAAGCCTGCAACGGTATCCTGGAATCACCTGTCTTATTAGTAGGTTTTTCATAGGATATTGGATTTAATTCGGGACGGGATGTCTATCCTGTCCTTTTCATTTCTACGCTGCTCAAAACCGCCTGAATTGTCAGGCAAGTGTCACGCTGACACAATAAAAATCAGGTAAACTACTTAGGCCGGATTGATTCCAGTCAAAAACTCCCTTTTGCCCAAAAAAAAATTGGCAAATGCAACCAATGTTACCCCGCTAACATCTTATATTTGAATTTTCATAGGATAAGGTTTAATGGTTAATGGTATTTGATTAGTGCATCCCGCCGCAAGGCGGGATTTTTTTTTGTGCCATCCCCGGCACAGCAAGGCAGCCAAAAAAAGAGCGGCTGCCTCCCGGCAACCGCTCTTCGTATCATTCATTGTTAAAAGTTCAGGATATTACATGCTCTCCGCCATATCCGGTATCTCCGCCGCCTTATACTCCCCGGCATCCAGCTTGGTCTTGGTTTCCGTAAAAGCCTTGAGTGTCAGCTCAATATCTTCCTCCGTATGCGCCGCCGTGGGGATCAGCCGGTAAATGATCTGTCCCTTCGGGATCACCGGGTACACCACGATAGAACAAAAGATATTGTAGTTTTCCCGCAGGTCCAGCACCATGGCTGTAGCCTCTGGAACATCACCTTTCATATACACAGGGGTTACCATGGTATTGGTCTTGCCCAGGTCAAAACCGCGCTCCCGCAGCCCGTTCTGGAGGGCATTGGTCACCTTCCAGAGCTTCTCGCGCAGCTCGGGCATGGTCTTGAGCATCTCCATACGCTTGAGCATACCTTCCACGATGATCATGGGCAGGCTCTTGGCGAAGATCTGGGAACGCACATTGTAACGCAGGTAGGCCAGCACATCCTTCCGACCCGAAATAAAGGCGCCGATGCTTCCCATGCTCTTCACGAAGGTGCTGAAATACAGGTCGATACCATCCTGGCATCCCTGCGCTTCATCGGTTCCCGCACCAGTAGGGCCCATGGCTCCGAAACCGTGCGCGTCATCGATCAGGATGCGGAAGGCATACTTTTCCTTCAACGCCACGATCTCCTTCAGCTTGCCCTGGTCGCCGCTCATGCCGTACACCCCTTCGGTGATCAGTAATATGCCACCACCGGTTTTTTCAGACATCTTCACGGCCCGCTGCAGTTGCTTTTCGCAATCTTCAATATCGTTGTGCTTGAATGTATAGCTGTAACCGAGGTGCATGCGGATGCCGTCCACAATACAGGCATGGCACTCGGCATCGTACACAATGATGTCGCGCCGGTTCACCAGCGCATCAATGCAACTCATAATGCCCTGGTACCCGAAATTCAGCAGCATGGCATCTTCCCGCTTAGTGAAATCGGCCAGGATCTTCTCCAGCTGCTCGTGGTACACACTGTTTCCACTCATCATACGGGCCCCCATCGGGTAACCCATACCCCATTTGGCAGCAGCTTCGGTATCAGCCTTTCGCGTTTCCGGATGATTGGCCAGTCCCAGGTAATTGTTCAGGCTCCACACGATCCGCTCCTTGCCGCGGAACATCATCCTGCTGCCCAGTTCGCCTTCCAGCTTGGGGAAAGCAAAATAACCGTGTGCACGCTTCATGTGCTGTCCGATCGGACCACCATCCTTCACCAGCTTATCGAAGATATCTGCCATATTAGGTATATGATTGAATGATTAAAAAAATTTTCGCAAAGGTAATTGTTTTTTTGCCCCGCTATCTTTGTAAAAATAACCGGACATGATAGTACGATTCGTTGCATTACTCTGCTTCAGTTTAGTAGTTAGCCTTAGCCAGGCACAACCCTCCGCCGCCAAAAAGCCCAAACTGGTGGTGGGCATGGTGGTAGACCAGATGCGCTGGGATTTCCTCTACCGCTTCAGCGACCGCTACAAAGCCGACGGGGGCTTCAGCCGCCTGCTCAAACAGGGCTTCAGCAACGAGAACTGCTTCATCCCCTATGCCCCCACGGTAACGGCCTGCGGCCACGCCTCTATTTATACCGGCTCTGTTCCCGCCATCAACGGCATCACCGGCAACGCCTGGTACGATAAGAAATTCGGCCGCGCTGTTTATTGCGTGGAAGATACTGCCGTAACTACCGTGGGCAGCACTTCCACCGCCGGCAAGATGAGCCCGCGGAATATGTACACCACCACCATCGGCGACGAGCTGCGCATCTTCACCAATTTCCGCTCCAAGGTCATCGGCGTAGCTATCAAAGACCGCGGGGCCATCCTGCCCGCCGGCCATTCCGCCAACGGCGCCTACTGGTACGACAGTCGCACCGGCAACTGGATCACCTCCACCTACTACCGCAACGCACTGCCCGCCTGGTTAGAAACCATCAACAAGGAAAAATGGGTGGACAAATACTACGCCGAAGGCTGGAAGACCCTGTACCCCATCGAAACGTATAAGAACAGTACGGCCGATGAGCAGGTCTATGAAGCCAAACCATTCGGTGCTAAAGCCCTGACCTTCCCCTACGCCCATAAGGAGCTGATCGGCAAGAACTACGGGGTGGTGGCATCCACACCCTATGGAAATACCATGACCCTGGAGGTGGCCAAAGCCGCCCTCAAAGCCGAAAACCTGGGTAAGGGTGAGGAGGTGGATATGCTGGCCGTCAGCCTGAGTTCTCCCGATTATATCGGGCACGCCTTTGGCCCTAATTCCGTGGAAGTAGAAGATACCTACCTGCGGCTGGACCAGGACCTGGGTAAGTTCTTCGACTACCTCGACCAGCATGTGGGCAAGGGCAATTACCTCTTTTTCCTGAGCGCCGACCACGGTGTGGCTAATATCCCCGCCTACATGAAAGAACATAAGATCCCTGCCGGTACTTTTGACGACGGTGCAGCTATGGATGCCCTCGACAGCTTGCTGCAAAAACAATTCGGACATCAGAACCTGGTGGTGAGCATGTTCAACTACCAGGTGCACCTCAACCACAAGCTGATCGACAGCCTCAAACTGGATAAGGAAGATATGATCCAGACGGTGCTGGCCTTTATGAAAAAACACCCCGCCGTATTGCGCGCCTTTGAGCTGGAAGAGCTCAGTGAA
>CBFGLD010000280.1:0-3945 GCA_965649495.1 uncultured Flavihumibacter sp.
ACCTCGACAATGACAATAATAAAGAACTGTTGGTGGTGGGTGAATGGATGCCAATAACTGTATTCAAACTGGATAATGGGAAACTGATAAACCAAAGTTCACGCTTTTTTGATAAAGGGTATAAAGGATTCTGGAATACCATTGAATATGGCGATTTCAATAACGATGGCCGCACCGACCTTGTATTGGGTAATATGGGTTGGAATACCCAGTTCCATGCTTCTGAGCAGGAGCCACTGGAGATGTATTTTAATGATTTTGACAAGAATGGATCAGTGGATCCTATTTTTAGTTTTTATATCCAGGAGAAACGGTATCCCTTTATAACTCGGGATGAACTTATTTCCCAACTGCCTTACCTGCGAAAACGATTCTCAACTTTTAAGAGCTATGCAGATATTACTATGGATGAGTTATTTCTAAATAATGAATTGAAGGATGCTGGTCACCTCCTTGCGGATCACATGGCCAGTTCCTATTTTACAGGTAACGCAAATGGAAAATTGCAGTTTTTGGATTTACCGGATGAAGTGCAATATGCTCCTGTTAATACTATTGATCAGCTCGATTTCAACCAGGATGGAATAACGGACCTGTTGTTATGCGGTAATAACAGTCGTAGTAAGATAAGACTTGGTAAAATGGATGGAAACTTCGGGATTCTGCTGAAAGGCGAAAAGGATGGGCGCTTCACATATGTAAAACAGGATAAATCGGGACTTCGGATAACTGGAGATGTGCGCAGTACGGTAATGGTAAATGACCGGATCTATTTTGGCATAAATGGTAAAGAAATTATTTCTTATTCTGTGAATAAGCGTAACAAATGAAAAACTTACTATATCGGATAAAGCGGTTAGCGATTTTTTTGTTGATGGGTCAGGCTGTGTTATCCTGTAAGGAGGAAGTTTTACCAGCTCCTGATGATTATGCCCTGGCCGCTTCCTGGGCCGATCTAACCACTTATATCACGAGGACTACTCCTGCAAATTCTCCCACCTTTGCTTCCCGTTGTTTTGGATACATCGGGCTTACCATGTATGAATCTGTGGTAAACGCTTATCCCGGGAACCGGTCTGTAGCAAGCCAGTTGAACGGATTAAGGGCATTACCAGTTCCAGAAAAAGGATTTGAATACAACTGGCAACTGGCCCTGAACGCCGGACAGGCGGAGATCATACGAAATATTTACATTCAGACACCGGTTGAGAACAAGCGCAAAATTGATTCCCTCGAGAAACATTTCGAAACACGCATTATACGAAATATAAAAGATGAAGCAGTACATTCCCGCTCCATCAGTTATGGGAAGAAAGTAGCCCAGGCAGTTTTTGAATGGTCAAAATCTGACGGGGGGCACCGGGGTTACCTGGCCAATTTTGATAAAAAGCTGGTATTTGAGAATAAACCTGGCTGCTGGAGACCACCCCTTTATGCACAATCATTCAGTCATTACCCCCTGCACCCCCATTGGGGTAGGAACCGAACTTTTCTTGCAATCGATTCAACAATTGCACCTCCTCCTGCCATACCCTTTGATACGGTGCCGGAATCTCCCTATTATGAGCAGTTCAGGCAGGTCTATGAAAAAAGAAAAGTATTGACCGAAGATGAAAAAAAGGCAGCGCTCTGGTGGGGTGATGACCCGGATATTACCTTCACACCTCCCGGCCATTCCTATTATCTAGCGACTGTTGCGGTTCGTAAAACGAAGCCCGACCTGGTAACGTGCGCATCCACATATGCTCGGGTAGGCATGGCTGTTGCCGATGCGTTCAGGAACTGCTGGAAATGGAAATACCAGTTTTTTACCGAAAGGGCCAACACCTATATAACGGCGCATATTGATGACAGGTGGGAGTCGTTCTGGCCGGATCCCCCTTTTCCAGCCTTTCCCTCGGGCCACGCTATACAGGCAGCTGCTACTGCAACAGTGCTGACTGAATTATACGGCGATAATTTTGCCTTCACAGACAGTTCTCATGTTGGTAGACCTAATGATGAATTGCGTAACACGGTCTTTAGTGCCCGCCGGTTCAACTCTTTCTGGGAAGCTGCAGAGGAGACCGCCATGTCCAGGTTTTACGGTGGCATTCATACTCCTCACGATAATGCTATGGGACTGGCCAAAGGCCGGGAGATCGCTCGCAATATCAATAACCTTCAATGGAAAGAATAACAACTAAACATTCTGCATAACAATGCGTCTGATTTATACAACACTGCTGATAGTTTTCGTCCTTAGAGGGGCGGCCCTTTATTCCCAGACGCGGTTTACGGATGTAACAAAATCAGCAGGTATTAATCATGTGTTCAAAGTTTACGAAGGCATGTTTGGTGGAGGTGCCTGCGTGCTGGATTTCAATAATGATTCCTTTGAAGATCTTTATATCACCGGGGGTACAAATGATGATGTATTGTATAAAAATAATGGCAATGGAACATTCACGAATGTTTTTGGTCAGTCAGGTATGTCCATTACCCGTAATTATGTAACACAAGGCGTATCTGGAGCAGACGTGAACCGAGATGGTTATACGGATTTGTTTGTTACGACTATTACCCGGCGGGACAGGAAGGAACAGATTCCCAGGGAAATAAATCTTCTCTTCCTAAATAATGGCAATGGTACTTTCCGGGATGCCACCAAAGAATATGGGCTGGACCAGATGTATTCCTTCAGTACTGGTGCCAGCTTTGGGGATTTCAATGCAGACGGATGGCCGGATGTTTATGTAGGAAATTATTTTAATGAATATACAGGTAAGCTGAGTGTTATCAATGATGAAACGGTTGTAGGAGCCAACCAGATTGCAAAAGGGTATTTACTACTGAATGAAAAGGGAAAAAAATTTCGGGATGTTTATGAAGAATATGGCCTGGACTATAGAGGCTTTGGTTTCGGGGGTGTTTTTACCGACTTTGATAATGATGGCGATCAGGATCTTTTTGTAAACCATGACTTCGGGTATAAACGTACCCCGGACCTCCTTCTGGAAAACAGGTATCCGAAAACTTCGTTTAGGGATGTGGGTAAGGAGAAGGGTATGGACCTTAAGATCAATTCCATGGGTACGGGTGTGGGAGACTATAATAATGACGGACTGATGGATTATTATATGACAAACATCAAGTTCAATGTATTCATGGTAAACCAGGGCACGGGTAAACCTTTTGTCAATAAAACGGATGAACTGGGTTTGGGTTTCTTTGCGATAAGTTGGGGCACTAATTTTGCCGACTTCGATCATGATGGAGATGTGGATCTTTTTGTAGCCAATGGTGACCTGAATCCGAATTGCGCCCCTATGAACAATTTTTATTTTGAAAATCTGGGAAACAAATTCCAGGATAATGTCCGTGCTTACGGCCTTTCCGACTATGGTATTGGCAGGGGTTCCGTAGTTTTTGACTATGATAATGATGGTGACCTGGACCTTCTGGTGGTGAACCAGGAACCCGTCCTGAATTATCCCGTACCTTCTTTCACAAAGCTTTTCCGAAACGATTCAGCCACCGGAAACTGGATCAGGATTGCATTGAAAGGAGTGGATGCGGAAAGCAATGGCATCGGGTCTAAAATTGAGGTGGTGGCCGGTGGCTTGAAAATGATCCGTGAAATTGACGGAGGTGGCTCCAGTCATATTTCCCAAAATTCAGTAATCAGCCATTTCGGACTGGGTAAAGCTGGCATCATTGACAAGATAACTGTTTACTGGACGGGAGGAAATAAACAGGAACTTACCGGGATAAAGGCCAATCAACTGATATCGGTGACCGAAACTCCAGCTAAAAAACAATCTAAATACATTCTTCTATATATAATCGCTGCTTCTATAGTAACTGTTGTATTCATCGTGTATTGGAAATATCGTAGGAAATCCTGAACAAATTTTCGTAGCTTAATCCCCCTAAAACGCAACCAACATAATGGAAACCCAAACA
>CBFGLD010000281.1:0-3938 GCA_965649495.1 uncultured Flavihumibacter sp.
AAACACTGACCTACAGCTACACGGATGGCAATAGTTGCTCCGGAAGCGACCAGGTAACCATTACTGTTAACCCGCTGCCAACAGTTGATGCGGGTGCGTATGGACCGGTTTGTAATGATGCTGCCAACGTCATTCTGAGCGGAACTCCTGCTGGTGGTACCTGGAGTGGCACCGGCGTGGTGAACGGAAACGAGTTCGATCCTTCCGCCGGTACACAAACCCTGACTTATACTTATACCGATCGTAATGGTTGTACAGCCAGTGACGAGGTAACCATTATCTCAGAAGTTTGTGACGGACCACTTTGTTCTTATACCCAGGGCTTCTATGGCAGTACGAAAGGTAAAGCCTGTGTTCCGGAAGGTGACGCACCGACAGCACAACAGCTCATCTACAGGAGCCTGACTAATATGGGTGGCTCATTAACACTTGGATCTGCTGGCCATTCCTTTACAGTTCTGGCAGACCAATATGCGGCTTTGAATGCTATGATGCCAGGCGGAGGAAAAGCTAGCATCCTGGCTGGAGATTATACAGTATATAATGTGCCTCGTAAGAATGGAAAGATCAACAATATACTGTTGTCACAAACCATTGCATTGGCATTGAATATTAACTTGTCAACTGCGTCTTCACTTGGTTCTTATGAACTGCAAGCTGGCAAATGGCTGGTAACAAGGGCAAAAGCAGAAAATTCAGACTGCGAAAACTTAACCGCAAAAGATTGCCTGGATGCTTATGGCAATCCGACAAACAGTATCAACAGTTGGTACATGCCGGCAAATGTGGTTAATGCCCTGGGAGCAAATAAAACAGTGTCTGGATTGTTAGAGTTGGCAAGTGCTGCCCTGGGTGGTAGTGTTCCTGCCGGAGTATCCCTCGCAGACATTGTGAAAGCCATCGACGCAATCAACAATGGCTTTGATGGATGCCGCTTCCCGCTTGGCTGGTCATCCTGTAAGGTTACTTGTGAGAATTACGGGCAAACCTTTGAGCCTGTGTTGACATCAGTAATTACAGGTGGTGTGTCAGATGTTTCAGCTATTGAAAATGGAATGCAGGATATTCAGGCCAGGGTAACTGTCCGGGCATATCCAAATCCTTTCTCAGACAGGGTGCAATTCCAAATCCAGGCAAAAGAAAGTGGATCAGTTTCCCTTGAGATATTCAACCTCATGGGTCAAAAAGTTTCCACTGTATTTGCCGGTCAGATGCAGAAGGGTGAAATGAAACAACTGGAATACAGACCTGGTACTAATATATCCAGCGCATTAATCTACCGGGTAATTACCAATAACAAGGTCTTTACGGGTAAATTGATCCAGAATTGATGAACACGTAAGTAACACGCTGTTTTAAAAGTAAACAGGCTGCCGGTAACGGCGGCCTGTTTTTTTTACCCGGATTGCTGGAGTAAAAGCCCGTGAATATTCCTTTTATAACTGATTCAGGATTCCGCAGTACATTCTTTTGTATATTGACAAACAAACTTCGTTTGATGAAAAGCATATTCTTTTTTTGTTATTTATTCTGCCTGGTCAATTTGTCTTTTGCACAACCTGGCTTTCGATGGACGGATGACGGGAAGGGCTATCATGTAATTGAAAAGGGAGAATTGGTGGCTTATCAATTACCATCCAGGACCCGGACCGTATTGATCAGTTCAAAGGACCTGCAGGTGGGTGAAAAAAGCCTGCAGCTCAGGGGATACCAGTGGAGTCCGGACAAGGCCAGTTTATTGCTATTCGTAAATGCGGTTAAGGTTTGGCGTTATGATACCAGGGGTGATTATTATATCTATTCCCTGGCTGACAAAAAACTCAAACAAATAGGTGCGCGCTTTCCGGCTTCTTCCCTCATGTTTGCAAAATTTTCTCCGGACGGCAGCAGGCTTGCCTATGTTCAGGACCATAATATTTATGCAGAGGAAATTGCATCAGGAAATATTACCCAGTTAACAAAAGACGGGAGCAGGAAACTGATCAATGGCACATTTGATTGGGCATATGAAGAAGAATTTTTTTGCAGGGATGGTTTCCGCTGGAGCCCGGATAGTAAGAAGATCGCTTTTTGGCAAATCGATGCCAGGCAGACCAGGGACTACCTGATGGTCAACAATACCGATTCCATTTACCCTGTTGCGGTTCCGGTGGAATACCCGGTTGCCGGTGAATTGCCTTCACCGTTTAAAATTGGCGTGGTCAGTTTGAATGAACCGGATATTAAATGGATGGATATCCCCTATGATGCGAAACTTGGATCCTATGCACCCAGGATGGAATGGATCAATGCTACTGAATTACTGGTGCAGCACCTGGACCGTAAACAGCAGGTTTCCAAACTCCTCAAATGCCATTCGGCATCGGGAAAAGCAACTGCTATTTATGAAGAAAGGGATAGTGCCTGGATCGATATTTTGCCTTCCTGGGACCAGGATTATGCTTATGGTGGATGGGATTGGATCAATGGCGGCAGCGAATTCCTCTGGGCCAGTGAAAAAGGAGGTTGGCGGCAGTTATACCGGGTAAGTGTCGATGGAAAGAAGGAGAAACTGATTACAAAAGGGAATATCGATGTTATGGACATTGTGCGGGTGGACGAAAAAGGGAATTACCTGTATTATATGGCATCGCCGCAAAATGCAACCCAGCTGTACCTGTACCGCTCCAGGCTCGATGGTAGTGGCCTCCCGGAAAGGGTAAGTCCCGCTGATCAGCCGGGCACCCATCATTATAATATTGCACCGGGAGCGGTTTATGCCAAACACAGCTTCAGTAATCACTACCTACAACCGGTAGAAGAATGGATTCTTCTGAAGGATCACCGCCCACTAAGGGGAAGCGTATCCGTGGCAGAACGCATGGCCCAGGCTGATCCGGCCGGTTCGGGTATTGAATTCCTTACCGTTCAAACTTCCGATGGGGTAGATATGGATGCCTGGTTAGCGAAGCCTAAAAACTTTGATCCCACCAAAAAATACCCGGTGGTATTTTACGTATATACGGAACCCTGGGGACAAACCGTTAAAGACAGTTATGGCACCGGTCGTAATTTCCTGTACCAGGGCGATATGGCGGCTGATGGCTATATCTATGTTTCCATTGATAACCGGGGCACACCTGTTCCCAAAGGCCGGGCATGGCGAAAATCGGTTTATCGGAAAATCGGGCAGTTGAATATCCGGGACCAGGCACTTGCCGCCCGGGAAATTCTTAAATTGCCGTATGCTGACAGTTCCCGCGTAGCCGTTTGGGGATGGAGTGGGGGAGGTTCCGCCACCTTGAACCTGATGTTCCAATACCCCGATATTTACAAGGCAGGAATCTCAGTGGCAGCAGTCGGAAACCAGCTGACTTATGACAACATATACCAGGAGCGTTATATGGGCTTGCCACAGGAGAACCGTCAGGATTTCCTGAAAGGATCTCCCATAACCCATGCCCGGAACCTGAAGGGCAAACTCCTATATATACATGGTACAGGGGATGATAATGTGCATTACAATAATGCGGAAATGCTCTTCAATGAGCTGATCCGGCATAATAAACAATTCAGGATGATGAGTTATCCCAACCGGAGTCACAGTATTTCAGAAGGGGAAGGAACCTACCAACACCTTTCCACCCTGTTTACTGAGTTTTTACGGGAAGCCTGTCCCCCGGGAGGCAGGTAGAAAAATGAAAAAGAGCTAATGGAATCTTATCTGTATGCCATTGGGCTGGGAATTGCCCTGAGCGCCTGCTGCGGTTTCCGGGTATTCCTTCCTTTGTTAGTAGCTTCTATAGGGGCACATTTTAACCTGATCCCCCTGAACGAGGGAATGGAATGGATGGGAACCGTTCCGGCAATGGTAAGCTTTGGCACTGCTGCCGTGCTGGAAATCGGCGCTTATTACATCAGTTTTGTCGACAACCTGCTGGATACGATTGCCACCCCGC
>CBFGLD010000282.1:0-3933 GCA_965649495.1 uncultured Flavihumibacter sp.
GTTCTTGTACGTAAAACTTTAATAACGTACCTTTTAGACCCCGAATCATTTTCAACAGCCTGCCATGAATCATAAAGGAAAATATTTTATTGGATTTGTTCTTAGCCTTTTATCGATGCCAGCTTTTGCGCAACAGGATGCTAATGGAAGATTGCCCGAATGGGCCTTTGGTGGATTTAAAAGACCGGAGAAAGTGAACCCGGTCATTTCCCCTGACAGCAATACCCGCTTTAAAGATCCGATTACCGGAAAGCAGGTAGATTGGGAATCCAACGATACATTTAATCCGGGGGCTGTTGTAAAAGACGGCAAGGTCTATGTGCTGTACCGGGCGGAGGACAAATCAGGCATCGGCATCGGCTTCCGCACTTCACGCCTCGGACTTGCTGAAAGTGCTGATGGTTTTCAGTTCAGCCGAAGGCCTTCGCCGGTATTATACCCTGGCAAAGATGATCAGCAGAAATACGAGTGGCCGGGTGGGGTAGAGGATCCACGGGTAGCTGTAACCGAAGACGGCACCTATGTTGTTTTTTATACGCAGTGGAATCGTGAACTGCCCAGGCTGGGTGTGGCCACCTCCCGCGACCTGGTGAACTGGACCAAACACGGACCCATTTTTGAAACAGCACATGGTGGTAAGTTCAATAAGGTTGCCCATAAATCTGCATCTATCATTACACGCCTTCAGGACGATAAACAGGTAGTAGCTAAGATCAACGGAAAGTATTGGCTCTACTGGGGTGAGTTGGGCGTATTTGCCGCCACCTCCACCAACCTGGTGGACTGGGAGCCGGTGCTGGGAGCGGACGGTGAGCCATTAGCGCTTATATCGCCCCGTAAGGGATATTTTGACAGTGACCTGACCGAATGTGGTCCACCGGCAATCATCACAAAAGATGGAATTCTCTTACTCTACAATGGTAAGAATAATGCAACCCAGGGCGATCCGCGCTTTACACCCAATTCCTATTGCGGCGGGCAGGTTTTGTTTGATGCCAATGATCCGTTGAAGCCGATCGGAAGGCTTGACGTTCCTTTTTTCAGACCCATGGAGCCGTTTGAAAAAAGTGGACAGTACGTGCAGGGAACTGTTTTCATGGAGGGACTGGTTTATTTCAAAAAGAAGTGGTTTCTTTATTATGGCTGCGCCGATTCTGAAGTTGCCGTTGCCATTTACGATCCAGCAAAGCCCACTCTTCCAGATCCTATAGACTGACCATAAAATGTAAAAATGTATGAAGAAGATACTGGTTGGTTTCCTGTTGTTTTCAAGCATGGTATTAGTTGCACAGGAAAAGCAAAAAGGATTCGAGTTTATTGACCGTCCGGTTGATAAGCGGGTGGATCTTTTTTACAAGGATGTATTGATCACCTCATATCGTTATGATGATTCTGTGCGAAAGCCATTTCTTTACCCGCTGAATACACTCGATGGCATCACTATTACGCGTGGCTTTCCGCTGGAACCAAGGCCGGGCGACCGTACCGATCACCCGCACCAGGTAGGAATGTGGATGAATTATGAATCCGTGAACGGATATGATTTCTGGAATAATTCAACAGCTATTGAGCCTTCAAAAAGGGATAAATATGGAACAATCCTACATGAGAATATTATAGATAAAACGGGTGGACTTACTGATGCCAGCCTCGTGATCAGTGCTAAATGGATGAGTCCGGATGGAAGGCAACTGCTCGATGAAAAAACCAGTTACCAGTTCAGGATTGAGAATAATGACCTCCTGATTGAACGATCTACTATGCTCACCGCGCAAAAGGAAAAAGTCTATTTCCGCGATGTTAAGGATGGATTTTTTGCAATCCGGTTAGCGCGTGAGCTGGAGATGCCTTCAACAGAAAAAAGTGATTACATAGGCAAGGATGGAAAGATCAGTAAAGAGCCGGTACTTCCGGCAGGTGGACTAACAGGCATGTATACCAGCAGTGAAGGTCTCCAGGGCGATTCTGTTTGGGGTACCCGTGCCCGTTGGGTAATGATGCAGGGTAAGAAAGATGGCAAAGACGTTACGGTAGCCATATTTGACCATCCTTCCAATATATACTATCCCTCTTACTGGCATGCACGCGGATATGGATTGTTTTCCGTGAATCCCCTTGGCCCGGAAGTTTTCAGCAAGGGAGCAGAGAAACTGGATATGAAGCTGGAACCCGGACAGTCGGCCCATTTCCGTTACCGTGTTTTCATTGGGTCAGGAAGGAAACACAGTGCTGATGAGATCAATGCTTATGCAACAGAGTTTAGTGAATAAGCTTACCAGCTACCTATTCCTTCCATCCGC
The DNA here is from genome assembly GCA_965649495.1 of uncultured Flavihumibacter sp. Lineage (GTDB taxonomy): Bacteria > Bacteroidota > Bacteroidia > Chitinophagales > Chitinophagaceae > Flavihumibacter. The sequence goes on from CBFGLD010000282.1 coordinate 2,301, forward strand.
CTCCAAGTGAGCGATAGAGGTTTACTCCACTCTGCAATTGCTGGAGCCGGTCGTTTACTTTTCCCAGCTCCGCCAACAGAAGACTTTGTCTTGCATTGATGATCTCAATATAATTGGCAAATCCATTCTGTAGCAACTCTTCGGAGAAGTCCACAGATTTCTGTAATGCATCCATCTGTAAGGTTCTTATTGAAATCTTCTCCCCGGCATTTTCATAAAGAGAGATTGCATCAGAAACTTCACGACCTGCATTCAGCAATGTATTCCTAAAACCAAGCAAGGCTTCCTGTTGCTGCGATCGTGCCACTTCAAGCCGCGTACGGTTGAGGCGGCGGTTAAAAATGGGCTGAAGAATTCCTGCCCCGATGCTTGCAGCAAAGGATGCGGGATCAAGAAAATCTGCAAGCGCTAAAGAGGATAATCCCGCCGAAGCATTTATGCTTAAGCTGGGATAAAAAAAACTGCGGGCTACATTGGTCATTTCAAAATAGTAACGGAAGTTCAACTCTGCCTGCTGAACATCAGGTCTGTTCACCAGTAACTGAGCCGGCACACCTGTTTTCAAAGCTGCCACCATCTGTTGCGATTGGAGACTGCTTCTTTCAATTGCCCCGGGTGCCCTTCCTAATAAAATACTCAACGCATTTTCTGTTTCGCGAATACTTTGTTTGAGGTCAGGGATAGTGACCTCGGCTGCATAACGCTGGGCCTCACTCTGAACAACTGCCGCTTCCGTAACACTGGCTGCCTCTTTAAGCGCACGCATTGTTTGAACCGTGGTATCCCAGTTGATAACAGTTTGACGGGTGATGGCAAGCTGCTCATCCAATGCCAGCAACAGGTAATAATAATTGGCAATATCTGCTACAAGCCTTGTTTGTATAGCTTTTGAAGCCATCTCGGTTTGGAGCAGGGAGGCCAGGCTGGCCTTACGACTGCTCCTGAGCTTACCCCAGATATCGGCTTCCCAGTCAGAAGATACGCCTAGTATAAATTGTGTTGCACTGGTACGGATACCGAAACCCTGGGCTTCTGATAATTTCGATTCTGTAAAACTGGCATTGGCATTGAGAGATGGCAGGAACGCTGCCTTACTCTGGCTGTAATAACTCTGTGATTGCTGAATTCTCATCAAGGCCATCTGCAGGTCAAGATTATTCGAAATGCCGGTGTCAATATATGCCTGGAGAATGGGGTCGGTGAAAAATTCATTTCTGCTGATGCTTGCAATAGTGGCAGAGTCAGTCTGCTGCTGATCTCTGTATTGATCAAAAGGCAGCGACTGCGGTGCCGTATAGGGTTCAGTTACCTTACAGGAAACAAAAAGTAAACTGCCGGCGACAATCAGAAAAATATATTGTGAGATCTTTTTATTCATATCAATTGAACATTGTAAGCTTAGAGTTCATAATTATTCTCCCCCATATCCACCTGTTTTGGTTTGCCCGAAATACTTTCCTGGATATGCTGGAATATGACAAATAGTACCGGTATCACAAATACGCCGAAGATGGTTCCGATCAGCATTCCTCCAACTGCACCTGTTCCAATTGAGCGGTTTCCTGTTGCCCCTGCACCCGTTGCAACCATCAGTGGAACAAGTCCGAATATGAAGGCAAATGATGTCATCAGA
>CBFGLD010000283.1:0-3928 GCA_965649495.1 uncultured Flavihumibacter sp.
GCCGGTTTCCGCGCCGTACCCGGTAAAATAGCGGGTATGGGCGGGGGAGATAGCGGACCCGCCCTGGTCCAGCAGCATGTTGCGGATCATTTTTCCGCCCAGGGTAGAGCCTTCCATGACATAGAGGGCCCCCCAGGCATAGGGCGGGGAGGTGATGGGGGGTAATTGCCGGCAAACGGAGGTGTGGAGGGAAGGGAAGCCCAGGGCTGCCAGGTCATCCCGGATCCACTGGCTGGTTCTCCGTTGGGGAAGGTCAGGAAGGTCAGCGGGGGTAAGGAATGCGGTAACCCGGGCCTGCAGGGGGGCAAAAAAACCATAAAAGAGTTGAAGCAGGCCGGCATAATCCTGTGAGGAGCGAACAGACAGTAAGCGGGGCAGCAGCAATTGCTCCGTAAGCAGGTGTTGCGCGGCAGTCTCCTGCTTAAGAAGTTCGGATACAGAAACCTGAATTTTGGGCATTCGGTAAAAGTAGGAGATTGCCTACAAAAAGCAGCTGCGAACGCTGTAGAGAATTGTACTCACCTGTGAGATGTGATTAGATAGTTGGGGAAATTACCCTGTTTGATATAGTATTCCCATTTGGATTCAGGATTTCCCTTTCCATCAACCCTCCAGTAGGGGGAGTTGCTTATTCGTATGAAACGAACGGACCGGTATTGGACAGGCCGCTGGATCCCTGTATGTCCTGCCGGGCATGGGCCCTGAAATGGCCTACGGCGCTGCGCCATTTGGCTGCGGCGGCAAGGGCAGAACTGTGTTTTTTCCTGGTGGACTTTTTAGAATTTCCAGGTCCTGGTGCAGGATCGCTGGATTGCCTTTCAACCGGTTTGTTTTCAGCCATACCGGCGTTAAGATTCGGATTTTCCGTTGCCATGGTATGATGGTTTTTTTGTACCCTGAATGTACGACAATTCGGCCGGATACGGCACTGAAAAGTGTTGAGCGGCAGGGGGGTGGACGACCGGCAAAATCTTATACATTTTGCCGGTGAAAGTGTAAAAGCCGGGGCAGGTGTTGCGGATAGTTTTGTATCCGAAAAAAAATGGTTATGCAAACAACATCCTTAGCTTCAACTCCAGCGTACGAAAAAAGATGGATCGCACTGGCCCTGTTATGTACGGCCCAGTTTATGGTAATTATGGATACTTCCATTATCGGGGTAGCCCTGCCCGCTATCAAATCCGATTTGGGGTACACACAAAGCGGGTTACAATGGATTTTTAATGCTTACGTGGTACTATTTGGGGGTATTCTTTTATTGGGGGGAAGGCTTTCTGATATTTTTGGTGCCCGCAAAATATTCATGTGGGGCTTCGTTATATTAACTGCGGCATCCTTATTAGCTGGTATGGCATGGTCGCCAGCATCGTTAAATACCGGAAGGGCCATCCAGGGGTTAGGTTCCGCGTTAATTGCACCGGCGGCGATGACCTTATTGATGACCACATTCAAAGATCCCAAAGAATTGGGCAGGGCCTTTGGGTTTTGGGGTGCATCAGCAGCAGCGGGCGGATCTGCAGGCCTGTTTTTGGGTGGTATCATAACCGAATGGTTAGACTGGCGTTGGGTATTCTACATCAACATTCCCATTGGGTTGGTCGTTTTATCATTCTGTAAAACCTATCTGTTAGCGGGAAGAAAAAATAGTGGTAAAGTAGATTGGACGGGTGCCATCCTGGCTACCGCGAGCTTAATCATTTTAGTGTATGCTATTGTAGCAGCGGACAGTGCCGGCTGGGGGTCTTTTCAAACCATCGGCCTGGTAACATTGTCGGTAATTTTGTTTAGTGTTTTCATTGCAACACAGCGAAAAGTTGCTCAACCCATTTTACCCCTTCCTATTTTTAAAGCTCCCAATTTATCAGCAGGAAATATAGTGACGGGTTTGCTGGCAGCAGCGTGGATACCCTTATGGTTTTTCCTGAATCTTTACCTGCAACAAGTGTTACAACTGAACGCCCTGAATAGTGGTCTCGCGTTATTACCGATGACCATTACCATTATGGTTGTTATGGTAGGGGTGACTGGTAAGCTGGTGGCGAAATATGGATTTAAGGCCAACCTGATAACTGGCTTAATTTTTCTCACCTTGTCCCTGATCGTTTTTAGTACCGTAACAGAGAATGGCAGCTTTTTGACGACTGTTTTACCAGCATCGCTGCTGGGTGCATTGGGAATGTCACTGGCCTATATTCCGGCCACCATTGCTTCCATGTCGGGTGCAAAACCAGAAGAAACGGGATTGGCATCCGGAATGGTGAATACAAGTTACCAGGTCGGTTCTGCGTTAGGGTTAGCCATAATTGCAGTGATAGCTGCAGGAGTAACGAAATCAGCTGTTGGAGGTGGAGCCAGTGAAGTAACCGCGCTTACTTCCGGGTTTAAGGTGGCGTTCATCAGTGCTGCCATTTTAAGTGGATGGGCAGTATTGATAGCAGCAATTAAGATTAAACAGCCCCGGTGAGGGTTCAAAATAAAACTATATGACAACAGGAACACCAATAAACGAAGCAGGCACGGCGTTTTGCCTTTTCGATAATGTAGAGATTACCGACATCGCTGCACTGGAGGCGTACAAAGAAAAAGTTTTTCCGGTTGTAGCGGCATTTGGGGGTATTTACCGGGTGGCGGGTGAAAGGATCCGGGTGGTGGAAGGAAACTGGCGGCCACGATTTTTAGTAATGATTGAGTTTCCCAGTTTTGAGGCGGCGAACCGTTGGTATGATTCGGAAGCGTACCGGGAATTAAAAAACCTTCGGCAATCTTCCGGGACCTTCAATGGTATCATAGTGGGGGGCCTTTAAACCATTGTGTTCAAAAGTGAAAAAGCCTGCAAATATTTGTTTTTGCAGGCTTTTTCACTTGATTTTATCCTGATAAACAGGAAAGAGCGGAGAGAGAGGGATTCGAACCCCCGGACCTGTTACAGTCAACGGTTTTCAAGACCGCCGCATTCGACCGCTCTGCCATCTCTCCGGCGCAAAAATAGGAGTTGAAGGTTTCCCAAAAAAATTATCAGAAAGAATTACTTGTTTTTTTATCATTCATTTTGAATATGATAACTAATAGAATAGGATGAGAGCGATCTATATCAGGTTTCGGAATCTGTTTATTGCGTAAATTCCAAACTTAATCGTTGGCTATATGAAAAAAGTCTCTGACATTCTCAGCCGCAAAGGCTCAAAAGTTATTTCTGTCCTTCCGCAAACGAGGGTGATTGATGCCCTGAAAGTAATGGCTGATAAGAACATTGGATCCGTTTTAGTCATGGAAGAAAATAAGTATTTCGGGTTGATGACTGAACGTGACTACTCCAGAAAAATAGTACTGAAGGAAAGATCTTCCACAGATACTAAGGTTAATGAGATCATGTCTGAAAATGTTCCTACCGTTACCCCAGCATCTACAATTGACGAATGTATGAACCTGATGTCGGATAAAAATATACGCTACCTGCCTGTAATGGAAGCCGGCAATGTAACAGGTATCGTATCTATCAGCGATGTGGTTAAAGAAATGATTTCGTCTCAACAGGAAACGATCAGCAGCCTGAAGGATTACCTGTACGCCAACTCCTGATATTTAAGCGGTATTTTCTTTTTCTTTTACTGGGACAAGATTTTCCAGGTCTACCTGCATGGGCAAAAGTCCAATCTTTACCACTGCTCTTTTGCCCCTTAATTCAAGCACCTCTCCCACCTGCAGGTTCTTTTTCATTTTTACAATGTCGCCTACTTTTATTTCTTTACCGGCGAGCTCTTCGTATTTTGTTTGAAGTTGTTTTTGCTTTTTGCTCGCTACTTTTTGCTCATTCTTTTTAAACAATAATGCTGACATCTCCCTGATCACTTTGTTCTTGTCATCGGATTTACGCCACTCCAATATCATTTGCTTCAGCTTTCGCTCCATGTCCTTGAGATAAAGTATC
>CBFGLD010000284.1:0-3913 GCA_965649495.1 uncultured Flavihumibacter sp.
AGTAAGTCCATTTTTCCCGCCCCGCTTTGGCTCCCTGGCCACGTACGCGCTGGCAGGCAGGGTTCGCTTATCGTTGTATACAATGGTCTTGCCCTCCGTGCGCGCACGGCGCGCGCCTAAATATTCTGCTTTTAACAGTCCCGCCCGGTGTTTGGAAACTGCAGACGTCCTGGCAATGCCGGAAAGAGTAGGCTGCGGAAGGGTTACCTGATCGGTGAAATTGGTTTTGGTGCAGGAACTGGCCAGCGCGCACAAAAATGCTGCCGCCAGGAGTTGTGAAGAGGGTTTCATAAACAGGTTTAATGGGTTGGAAATCGTACTAAATATAACCTATTTTTCCCGCTTCCGGATACCAGCCATGATCCGTTTCGCATGCACCCTCGAATTTTCTATGAACAGGCTGTGCGTATCCATCCCGCCACAGATCACCCCCGCCAAAAAAATGCCCGGAACATTGGTCTCCTGCGTTTTTTCATCGTACTCCGGCTTTCTGACCTTATCGCGCGATAGTCGTATCCCGCAACTGCGCAGGAAGGCCAGGTTGGGTTCGTAACCCGTCATGGCAATTACCCGGTCGTTGGGAAGGGTGACCTTGCCTTGCGGAGTATTGAGATCTATTTCACCCTCCCGTATAGCCGAAACAGTGCTTTCAAAATAGGCCTTGATGGAGCCTTCCCTGATCCGGTTAATGATATCTGGCCGCACCCAGTACTTCACCCGCTGCCCGATCTCCGCCTGGCGCACCACCATGGTTACCCGGGCACCCTTGCGCCAGGTTTCCAGGGCGGCATCCACAGCCGAATTCTGCGCCCCGATCACCACCACATCCTGAAAGGCATAATAATGCGGATCCTGGTAGTAATGTGTCACCTTGGCGAGCTCCTCGCCGGGTATGCCTAACCGAAAAGGAATATCATAGAACCCGGTTGCTATCACCACATTGTCGGCCGTATACACCGCCTTGTTGCTGCTGATCCGGAACCGGCCTCCCTGCTTCCGGATGCTCTGCACTTCCTCGAACAACCGGATATTGATGTCATGACTCACCGCCACCCGCCGGTAATATTCAAGTGCCTCAGCCCGCGTGGGTTTGGGGTTGTTCGATACAAAGGGCACCTGGCCGATCTCCAGCCTTTCCGAAGTGCTGAAAAAAGTCATATTGGCAGGGTAGTGGTACAGGGAATTTACCAGGCATCCTTTTTCCAGCACCAGGTAGGAGAGCTTGCTTTTCTTTGCCTCCAGCGCACAGGCCAGGCCGATAGGTCCACCGCCTACTATCATCACTTTATAATGTGGTGCTGCAGCTCCTTTCATCTCAGTACCGGTAACAAACTGCATTAATGTTCATACCGGCACCCACGGAAGCAAAGAGGACGACATCACCTTCCTGCAGGTCATGGCCCTCCAGCTCTTTTCGTATAACCATATCGTATAGGGTAGGAATGGTGGCCACCGAACTGTTGCCCAGCCATTGTATGCTCATCGGCATAATGTCATGAGGGTAGGAGGAGCGCCCATACAGCTTGTAAAAATTCTTGATGATCACCTCATCCATTTTCTCATTGGCCTGGTGGATGAAGATCTTCTTGAGTGCATCAATGGAAATACCGCTGCTGTCAAGGCAGTGCTTCATGGCTGCCGGCACTTGCGAAATAGCGTATTCATAGACCTTGCGCCCTTTCATCTTGATGAACTTGTGGTGCTCATCGGTGCGCGGACCATATGTAGGACCAAAATCAATGTACTCCAGCTCGTTAATGCAGTCCGACTGCGCAGCGGTTCCCAGGATGCCCGCACCTGCTTCCGTAGTGTCTGCATATTCCAGGATGGTGGCACCCGCCCCGTCGGCAAAGATCATACTGTCACGGTCATGCGGATCGATCACCCGGCTTAAGGTTTCCGTACCGATTACCAGGCAGCGCTTTGCCGCCCCCGCCCGGCAGAATAGGTCTGCCTGTATCACACCCTGTAACCAGCCCGGACAACCGAAAAGTATGTCGTAGGCCACACAGGAAGGATTTTTGATGCCCAACCGGTTTTTGATCCGCGATGCCAGCGAAGGCACGGTATCACTCTGGATATTCCCCTGGTCAATGTCGCCGTAGTTATGCGCCACAATGATCTGGTCCAGCGTCTCCGGGTCTATGCCGCTATCGGCGATCGCGATCCGCGCCGCCTCGGCACCCATCTTCGATGCCGTCATGCCCGGCTCGGCATATCGCCTTTCCTCAATTCCCGTGATCTGGCGGAACTTTTCAGAGATCACCGGTGAAGGTGTTTCTATCTTCTGCTGGTCGTCTGAATAAAATACATATATATCAAAATCACTGTTCTTCTTTACCTGGTGCGGAATGAACTTGCCCGTTCCCGTGATGATCGTTCGTTTCATGTAATGCTTGTTCTTTTTATTGGCCTTTTTTAAAGTTCGCAGATTTTACTTAAAAACAACTGTCGCGCAGCATTTTCATATAAGGCAATCCCTTTTCACGCGTGAACCGGATATTCCTCTCGGGGATATCATCTGGATCTCCGGCATAGTGCTCCAACGCCTTTTCAATACTTTCCTCCCGCAGCAGGTGCAGCATCGGGTAAGGCGATCGGTTGGTATAATTGGCGGCATCATCTGCCGGCGTGCCTGCAAATTGGTAATCGGGGTGAAAACTGGCCACCTGGTACACCCCTTCGTAACCTTCCAGCTCCAGCAGCTGCTCCGCCGCTTCCACCAGGTCCAGGTAGTCCTCAAATCCTTCAAATGCATCCGCAAAGATCAGCAGGCTGGTCTCCGTTGCCGGGTTCTCATCTAAGTGATGGCATTCTTCCAGGAAAGCCTCCAGCGGCATTTCCGGCTGGCTTCCTTCCACCACCCGGTATCGTACCGACCCTCGCTTCATCTCCCGGGCGGCAAAGGGACAAAGATTCAATCCCACTACCACCTTATGTATCCAGTTACGGGTCTGGTCCACGATCCGACCCTCCCGCGGCTGCTGCCCTTCCACCGGTTGCTGCCCTTCTCCCTGCTCACCCTTTCGCTGCCCCATTGTTTCCATATCGTTGTTGCTGGTAAGGTTGCAATGTAAGAAGTTGAAGCGGGAATCCCGAGAAGTTGCGTCCGGAATCCTGAGAAGTTGAGCGCAGATCCTGAGAAGTTGAGTCCGGAGTCCTACTTTTGCGGCAATGAATCCTTTTAGCAGCAAGAGCCGCATCTTCGTGACCTGTAACAAATGGCTGTCGCCCTACCTCAAAATGGAAGTGGAGGCCCTGGGTTTTACCCCCAAAGAAACCGTAGCCACTGGTGTTTTCCTGGAAGGCACCCTCACCGACTGTATCCGGCTCAACCTGAACCTGCGCTGTGCCAGCCAGGTGATGTATTCTCTCAAACGATTTGCCTGCTTTGACCCCGATGGTCTCTATCGCAATGCCAGCCAGGTGCCCTGGGAAGAACTGATCCCCGCCAACGGCTACTTTTCGGTGACCAGCAACGTCTTCCATGATACGATCCGGACAGACATGTTTGCCAACGTACGCGTGAAGGATGCCATCGTGGACCGTATGCGCAATAATACCGGGCAACGCCCCGATTCCGGACCCCTCCTGGATAAAACAGTGGTCTACCTCTTCTGGAAAAACAACCAGGCCGAACTCTTCCTGGACAGCTCCGGTGAAACCCTCGCCAAGCACGGCTACCGCAAGATTCCGGGGAAGGCACCCATGCTGGAAGCCCTGGCCGCAGCCACCCTGCTGGCTACCCGGTGGGACCGCCGCAGCCCGCTCGTCAACCCCATGTGCGGATCCGGAACCCTCGCCATCGAAGCGGCCCTCATAGCTACCAACCGCACACCCGGACTCCTCCGCAACAATTATGCCTTCATGCATGTTATCGTTTACGACAGCAGTTTGTATGAAAAAGAAATGC
>CBFGLD010000285.1:0-3892 GCA_965649495.1 uncultured Flavihumibacter sp.
ATAGTTTCAAGCTAACCCGCAATGCAGACCTGGAACTGGAAGATGAATTCACCGGGAATATGCTGAAAAAACTGGAAGCCAATGTCAGCAAAAGAAAAACAGGCATGCCTTCCCGTTTGTTGTATGAATCCGCTATGCCCGATCCTATCCGCAGGGAACTCCGCCTCACTTTCGGACTTAAAAAGGAAGAGCTGTTTCCGGGAGGCAGGTACCACAACCTGAAGGACCTGATGAAACTGCCCGATTTCGGCAAGCCGGTGAAAGCTGCACCCATGCCGGTACTCCAGGTCAATTCGAACTGGGAATGCGGGAATATCTTTGATGCTATCGCTCAAAAGGACATCCTTATTCACCTGCCTTACCAATCCTATAACCCGGTACTGGCCCTCTTTAACCAGGCTGCCATTCATCCCGATACCAAAGAGATCTACCTGACCATCTACCGCATCGCCGCCAATTCCCATATCGCCAACGCACTGATCAGCGCAGCGCAGAACGGTAAGAAAGTGACCGCCGTGGTGGAACTGAAAGCCCGTTTTGATGAAGAGAATAATATCGCCTGGAGCAAAAAACTTAAAAAGGCGGGTGTGCGGCTGGTGTACAGTCATGCCTCCATCAAGGTGCACTCCAAAACCGCACTGATCCGCATGAACAGCAATGGGGTCAAAAAGGATTACTGCATCATCAGTACCGGCAACTTTAACGAAGAAACTGCCCGCTTCTATACGGATCATGTGCTGCTCACGGCCAACAAAACGTTCGCCGCCGAGTTGGTCCAGCTCTTCCGGTATCTGTCCGGAAGAGAAGGGGTGAGCAAGGCGGCCATCCACTTCCAGACCTTACTGGTGGCAGGCTTTAATATGATCCCGGTTTTTGACCAGTATATCGGCCGGGAGGTCCGGAAGGCAAAGCAGGGGCAAAAAGCAAGGATCCGGATCAAAATGAACGCCCTGGAAGAGAAAGACATGATCCGTAAACTCTATGATGCCGCAGCGGCAGGAGTGGAGGTGCAACTTATAGTGAGAGGGATCTGTTGCCTGGTGCCGGGGCAGCTCCCGGACCCCGGCAAGATCACCGTGAAAAGAATTGTGGGCCGCTACCTGGAACATTCCCGCTTATTTATCTTTGGTGACGATACCGACGCAAGTGTTTTTATGGGCTCATCCGACTGGATGTACCGCAACCTGCACAAACGGATCGAAGTTTGCTGCCCCGTCCTGGACCCCCATTGCAGGCAGCAATTACTGGATTATTTTAACCTCCAGTGGAAAGACCAGCACCGCGCCGTATTGATTGGACCCGATAACCAAAACCATTTTTACGAACACCAGGATCCACAGTCTGATGCACAGGCTGCCATCTACCACTACCTGGATCAACTCCATACCATTGGCTGACCTGGTCAAAATACTAAGCGATAAACTGAACCAGTACCGGTTCCGGTTAGTGGTGCTGACTGCCCTGGCCTGGTCCTTCGCCGACCTGCTTTTCCTGGTCCTTACGCTGGATGATATTTTTATTCCCAAGATCGCCCCGCATTTTGTGAACCCGGGGTTACTGGTGGCCCGGTTGATCCTGGTTTTTATCCTTTCACTGCTGGCAGCCTACCTCATGGTCTACCGTCTCCGTAACATCTATTTTACCAGCAGCTTTAGTTCCCGGATTCTTTACAGGACCGCCCTGGTACTGATTTTTACCCTTGCCTACTGCGTTTCCATTGGTACCGTTCACCTGGTGTACGCCGACGATAAACCCTGGTACCAGGCAGTGGGTGCCGCTGTCGTCATCATGTTCAAAACAAACTGGTTCTGGATCAAACTGGTTTTCTGGGCACTCATCTACACGGCCACTACCATTATGTATGAAGTGTATGAGAAATATGCGCCGGGAACTTTTTTCAAGATCCTGGTGGGCAGGTACCGCATCCCGAAAGAAGAAGATCGCATCGTGATGTTCCTGGACCTGCGGGATTCCACACCCATTGCTGAAAAGCTGGGACATCATCTCTATTTTAACTTTATCCGCGATTTTATCTACGACCTGTCCTTTGCCCTGGTAGAAAACAGGGGCATCATTTACCAGTACGTGGGGGATGAAATCGTGGTGTCCTGGAAAAACCATCCTAAAAATGTCCAACGCTGTATCCGCTCGCTCGTTGATGCCCGCAAAATATTACAGCGCGATTCAGACCACTACCGCCGCCAGTACGGCATCATTCCTGAATTCCGCTGCGGCATTCACCGCGGAATGGTTACCATCGGAGAGATCGGCCTGGTTAAAAAAGACCTGGCCATGAGCGGTGATACCATGAATACCGCGGCCAGGATCCGTTCCGCCTGTAACGATTTCAGGGAAAAATTCCTGGTTAGTGAAGCCTTCCTGCAGGTAAGCCAACTTCAGGATTTCCAGGTCAAGTACCTGGGGAGTGTGGAATTAAAAGGAAAATCCAACGAAACGAAATTGTATTCCCTGCAACTCTGATCAGCTGATGGCCAGGTTATCCAATAAACCGCTGGTAAGATTTTGCCAGTGCGGGCCGGTGAGATCGCTGATGGCCAGCATGAAAGCAACGATGCGCGTACCCTTGCGCTGCACGATGAACTTCGCCGGAGATGCTGCCACAGGGGTTACCTTTACGGCAATATGTTCCGCATCCGCCAGCTTGTCATTGCTGAACTCAATTGCTTCCAGCCGGGCAAAGATCGGCCGGTCCTCTGTTTCGAGTTCACTGTTATGACTACCCGAATTATCCAGGAGGATGAATTTCATCCGGGGATCTTTATACCATTTGTGCCAGTTGGATGTGTCGAGCAGCCGCTTCCTTGCCAGCCGGAATAATACCCGGGCTTCCAGCAGGGTCAGGTCGTTCGATTCGTAAATGGAGTGGGCGTTCATACCTGGAACTGTTTTCATTAGAATGGTGGGATTCATAAACTGTCTTTAGGGGTACTGTCTGTGGATGCTTGCAGGGTATCAGGTCCCGATCCCGTGGTACTGAGTGGTTTGCGCTGCGGGAAATCGGAAGAGGGTTCGGCGTATTTTGCCGCATTCAGGGAGTCCTGGGGCGCTAACCCGGAATCTTTGGGCGGGTCGGCTGGCTGGCCGCAGGAAAGGGCTACCACCAACAGCGCCGCGCCTAATGTTGGAACGATGATTTTACACTTTTTCATGCTGTACCATTTCAATCAGAATATCCAAAGAACATACCAACAGAAGCGATTCAAATTATCTGGTAATTATTGAATATTATGTAGTTTATTTTAAATCTGGCAGGGCATTTGTCTACTTATGTAGAACAGTATCTACGATATTTGTAATCTAATTTCTTCACCTAAAAAATGGTCATGAAACCACTCCGTATTTTTGTTGCCGACGACGACGCTGATGACAGGTTTCTGATCATGGAAGTGCTGAAATCTATAGATGCCTCTTTTATCCTCGATTTTTTCAACGACGGCACCGACCTGATGGAGGGACTGACCTCCCGGGGGCGCGAGCAGTTGCCCGCTGTCATTTTTGCCGATCTCAATATGCCCAAGCTGAACGGACTGGGAGCACTGGAGCAAAGCAAAAGGATTAATATGTTGCGCAACATTCCTTTCTTTATCCTGAGTACCTCTAATGCGCAGCGGGATGTAGAGGACAGTATCCGCGCCGGCGCCAAAGATTTCCTGGTGAAGCCGAATACCTACGACGAACTGTTTGCGATCCTGCAGCGGGCCATACAGGCAGTGTACCTAAATCAGCCTGTTTTACGCTAAAAATCTGTTTCCCGGCTGATCTATATCATGAATTGCCGCGGTAGCTCTCAGTAGCTTTCCTGTTTAGAAATCAAACAAGAAAGCCATGCAAACAGCTGCAGCACCGATGCCGGCAACTTTTACCAGCACCA
>CBFGLD010000286.1:0-3871 GCA_965649495.1 uncultured Flavihumibacter sp.
GGAAGCCATTGCCGGCGCCAAAGGCGGGGAGGTACCACAGGGATCCGTAGGCGCAGGAACCGGAACGGTATGTTTCGGGTTCAAGGGTGGGGTGGGCAGTGCTTCGCGCCGGTTACCCGCCGGCCTGGGAGGTTATACCGTGGGTGTACTGGTGCAATCCAATTTCGGTGGGGTATTACAGGTAGATGGTGTGCCGGTGGGTGAGGAGCTGCGAAAATTTTCTTTCAGCAACCAGTTGCTCAACAATGCCGACGGCTCCTGTATGATGGTGGTGGCCACCGATGCCCCCCTGGATGCCCGCAACCTGGAGAGGCTGGCCAAAAGAGCGTTCATGGGACTGGCACGTACTGGGGGCATTGCCTCCAACGGAAGCGGTGATTATGTGATCGCCTTTTCCACTTACCCGGGGAACCGGGTGCCTTATGCCGCCACAGAACGAACCTTGTCACTGACCAACCTTCACAACGACCTTACTTCACCACTATTCCTGGCAGCCATAGAAGCCACCGAGGAAGCGATCATTAATTCACTCCTGCTGGCAGAAACCACCCGGGGATACCAGGGGCATACCGTGGAAGCATTGCCGTTAGAGCAGCTGCTTCCGATTATGAAAAAATACAACCGTCTCCGAAACAGATGACAACATACGCCATGATCAATGAAGTGCTGGTACCCGCAAATGATGCGGTACTGCACGTATCAGACCTCTCCATCCAGCGCGGGTACGGGGTTTTTGACTTTTTTAAAGTGATCGGCGGGAAGCCCTGCTTTTTGCAGGAACACCTCCGCCGCCTGTACCATTCCGCCAGCCAGATGCACCTGGATGCGGGCATCTCCATCGAAAACATGGAAGAGCGGGTACACCGGCTGGTGCAGGCCAATGGGCTGGCAGAATCGGGTGTTCGTATAACCCTTACCGGTGGTTACAGCCCAGACGGTTTCACGCCTGCCAGTCCCAACATGATCATTACCGAGCTACCCCTGGTATTGCCCCGAGCGCTGGATGAAAAAGGTATTACCCTCATGAGTTACAACTACCAGCGACCCCTGGCCGAAATCAAGACCATCGACTACCAGGTAGCCATCTGGCTGCAGCCGCAGTTGCGCAGTAAGCAGGCCAATGATATCCTTTACCACCAGGATGGATGGGTACGGGAATGCCCCCGTTCCAACATCTTCATCGTAACGCGCGACCAGGAGCTGCTGACCCCATCCGATAAGGTGTTAAAGGGCATCACGCGGCAACAGGTGCTGGACCTGGCCCGGGGCCTGGGGAACGTGCGCGAGCGAGCCGTCAGCCTGCAGGAGCTGCTGGCAGCGGAGGAAGTGTTCATAACCAGCACTACCAAACACCTGCTGCCCGTCACTAACGTGGATGGACAGGTGATTGGTAACGGGCAGCCCGGCCCGCTGACCCGCCAGCTGTTTGAACGCTTTCAGCAACGGGTATTCCCCACTGCAAACGGCCCCATCGCATGAACCGCACCGACCGGCTCACCGCCATCCTGATCCAGTTACAATCCAGGCGGCTGGTCAGGGCACAGGACATAGCTGACCGCTTTGACATCAGCCTGCGGACGGTTTACCGGGATATAAAAGCGCTGGAAGAGTCTGGGGTGCCGGTAATAGGTGAAGCCGGCGTGGGCTACAGTATCATGGAGGGCTACCGGCTGCCCCCGGTCATGTTCACCAAAGAGGAAGCGATGGCATTCCTGACCGCTGAAAAGCTGGTAGAGAAACTGACTGACCCCGCCAACAGTTCCAGCTTCCGCAATGCCATGTTCAAGGTGCGTGCGGTGCTGCGCGCTTCGGATAAAGACCTGCTGGAATCCATCGACGGTCATATTGAAGTGGTTTCTTACCGGCAGGCACCCCTGGGGCCGCCCGAACGCAATTACCAGCAGCTGGTGCTGCAGGCCGTAGCAGAAAATAAGGTGCTGTTGCTGGAGTATGTCTCGAATTCCAAACAGGAACGAACCCGGCGTACCATTGAACCCCTGGGCATCTTTTTCATGGACAACCGCTGGCACCTGGTAGCCTGGTGCCGGTTGCGGAAGGATTACCGCGACTTCCGGCTGGACCGCATCACATCGCTGTCCATCGGCAACGAAACCTTTACTGGCCCCCATCCGGGACTCAAGGAATTCCTGGATGCTTCCCGCAAAGAGCACCCGGTGGAGGAAGTGGTACTGCTGGTAAGGAAAAGGAAACTGCGGTTCCTGGGAGAGCAGAAGTATTACATGGGACTGGTAAAGGAAACAGACCGGGGAGAGATGATGGAAATGCATTTTTTGACGCCTTCCATGGAAGGATTCATGCGATGGTACCTCATGCTGGCAGACTTTGCCGACATCCTGCAACCCCGTTCGTTGCAGGAAAAAGTGGATGCATTCCTGGACAGCCTGGTCCGCAAAAGAAAGGGTGGCGGTGCTACCTAAAAGGCCTTAAATAAGAAGCCGCCTCCATGGAAAGAGACGGCTTCCTGTTTTTAAAAGTAACCTTGCATCATAGGCTGTTATTTTAATTGATAAATGGTTCGGGGATCAATCCACCACCGGAAACCACCCGGCCTGATTTCCGGTCGCGCGAGCGTCCAATAGCATAACCGGCACCTGCACCGATCACGCCGCCAATGATGGCACCGCGACCCCGCTTGTTCTTATCGATCACCGCACCGGCACCGGCACCAACCACGCCACCAATCACCGCACCCTTGGCAGCATCACTCCATCCTTTTTTCCGGGCAACTTCCTTACCCGCATTTTCACTAGGGATCTCGTAGCTGCCGGTCTGGCGGGGGGCCGATTCAACAGGAACTGAAGCAACCGGGGCGGGGCGGCTACGCCTGGCCGTTGTTACGGATCTTTTCCGGGCTACCGGGGCTTCCGCTTGCACCTGCTCCACCGGTGCACTCACCACCTGCTGGGGCGCTGCCGGCACCGCTTCTTTGTCCACCGACTGGCAAGCCGCCAGTCCGGCTACAGCGATCAAAGAGTAGAAAATTTTTTTCATGTCATTGAATTTAGTTTTTAAAAAAATAATGCAATGACACAGGTTCAAATTTGGTACCACCGTGCCAGGAATGGCCTTGCCGCAGCGGCATTTAACAAAGGATTCTGCCAGCTGTTAAAGTGACGGTAATATGGCTTCCAGAGGCCGTTCCGGATTAAACCTTGGTGCTTATTTCCCTTCTCCAGTGCTTCTGTGTTTCAGCGCAGTTTTACCCGGAGCAGGTACATATCGGCCGTAATAAAAAGGGTCTTCTCGTCAGCGCTCAGGGCAACATTGGAACAGGCTTCGGGGATGCGCAGTTTACCTAGTACTTTCGCATCCTTATTGAAGATCCAGATACCACCGGGACCGGTGGCAAATACGATTCCCCGGCTGTTTACCTTCAACCCGTCGGGGCCGCCTTTGTCTTTTTTACCCGCTTCCGTGGCATCGTAGAACATGCGTGGGTTCACCAGGGAATCCTGGTCGTTGAGATCAAAAGCGTACCATCCCAGCACAGGCCCTTCTGAGTTGGCCACCACCAGTGACTTTTCTCCATTTACGAGGATGATGCCGTTGGGTCGTTTGATGGAGTCCGTTAGCAGGCTAACGGTGCCGTCTGTACTAAGTTTATAGACGCCCTGGTAGGGAGCAGCCTTGGTGGAGTCGTTGATATAACCCTCCAGTCCATAGGGAGGGTCGGTAAAGAAAAGATCGCCGTTGCTGCGGTAAACGGCATCATTGGGACTGTCGAATTTTTTTCCGTTGTAGTTATCGGCCAGGGTAGAGAAGACAGGTTTGGGGGCATCCAGCGGGGCATCCATACGCGCGATGCGGCGGTCGCCGTGCTGGCACAATACCAGGCGGCCCTGTTGGTCGA
>CBFGLD010000287.1:0-3824 GCA_965649495.1 uncultured Flavihumibacter sp.
GGTATTAGCAGCCCAGGGGATGGTGGATGCATTGGAAGAAAAATAACCGCCGAAAGGGCAGCCGCGGTGGCAGAGGCTCCTGGCCTGGCATTTGCCGCGGCCCTGTTGGAGGTGAACCTCCTGGGGTGCTGTAAGGTGGGCACAGCGGCCGATCACCACATTGCGGTCTTTGTAGTGCTGCATGATACGCTGCTGCATTTCCTTTTCGACCACATTCATTTCCCAGGCGGGCAGGAACTCACCATCGGGAAGAGTATCGAGGCCGTCCTTGTTACCACTGACACCGGCAAAGCGTTCCACATGGCTGTACCAGGGGGCGATATCATTGTATCGAATGGGCCAGTCGACCGCGAAGCCGTCGCGGGCCGGACCTTCAAAATCGTATGTACTCCACCGTTGAACCTGCCGGGCCCAGAGGAGCGACTTCCCCCCTACCTGGTAACCGCGTATCCAGTCGAAGGGTTTATCCTGCACATAAGGATGATCGGTATCCTTAACGAAGAAATGTTCGGTATCCTCACCAAAGGCATAACACCTGGCCACCACCGGGTTTTCTTCCAGCACCTTGAGCGGCATCTGGTTGCGGTGGGGAAACTCCCAGGGGTGTTTGGTAGCGGTGGGATAATCTTTGAGGTGTGTTACATTCCTCCCGCGTTCCAGCACAAGAGTCTTGAGTCCTTTCTCACATAATTCCTTTGCAGCCCAGCCCCCGCTGATGCCTGAACCAATGACGATAGCGTCGTACGTGTTTGCCATAAATCAGATCTTGCTTCCAATTTAAGGCAGTTCGGTCAATAATTAATGACCTGGCTGGTGACGGCCGGAATATTCATAGACACTTTGAGCTTATCGTTCTCTACGCTGAACAGATAGGTCAGCCTTTTACCCCTTCGCCGGATATTATGCGAGAGCTCCAGCGGGGCAACCAGCTTTAATCTTTCCAGCAATTGAGACTCGATGGACTTAAGGGATTCTTTTGCGGCGTTCAGTTCATGGATCCTGCGGGCAAGCTGATCCACTTGTTCCAGGAAGGGTCCGTTACCGATCACATCGATGGTGGTGCCCAGTTCCGCTTTTTGCTGGCGCAGGCTTTCCTCCAGCGTGGAAATGTCAGACTCGGCAGCGGCATGTTCTTCCAGCAGGGAGAGGTATTTCCCTGTGATCTCGTCAAAGGATACAAATTCCATTGGATATTAGTTTTCAGAAAAATAGCAACTATTCCTGAAAAATGCAAGCTTTTGTGATTGCAGACCCTGGCGTTACACCATCATCAGCCGGCTGTGATCCGCGCCGGCCGTGGCGTGGCGGGGACAGGGCCTCTCCGCTTTTTCATCGGCGCAGCGCATGCGGGTGAAGATAACTGCCGCAGACAGCAGCGTGAGTATTCCAATAAGCAGGACGGAGGCATTCAATCCAAAACTGTCTGCGATGACTCCCGTAAGGATGGCCCCGATGGCATAACCCAGGTCGCGCCAGAGGCGAAAGATGCCCATGCTTTTTGCCCGGTCCCTGGGATGGGTATTTTCTGCGATGGTAGCCAGGAAGGTCGGGTATACCATGGCGGTTCCCCATCCCAGCACTGCTGCCAGGGTGATGTAATGCACCATGGTACTGGCAAACACCATGAGCAACAAAGCCAGCGCCTGCAGAGCCATGCCGGTATAGAGGAGGGTCTTCTTGCAGTACTTATCCGCCATCTTACCGGTGAATAATTGTCCCAGTCCCCATACTGCGGGATATACTGCGGTCACAATACCGATCTGCGCAATGGAAAATCCTTTGGTAGCCAGCAGTATCGGGAACAATCCCCAGGCCATACCATCATTGAGGTTGTTGATCAAACCCGCTTGTGTAACCGAACCCAGGTTACGGTGTTTCCAGGTGGTTTGCCAGAACAGTGATTTCAATTGTGGCACCGTAGAAGTTTGCGATTCTGCATGAATATGATGGCGGGTATCGCGCACCAGGAAAATACTGAGGAGCAAGCCGAGGACCGACATGGCAATGCCTATGTAAAAGGGATAAGGCCGCAGGCCGTAAGAAGCGGCTACCCAGCCCGTGAGAAAAGCCACCAGGGCTACCGAGATGTATCCTGCAAATTCATTCAACCCCATGGCAAAGCCCAGTTGTTTCTCTCCTACCAGGTCGATCTTCATGACAACGGTGCTGCTCCAGGTCAGTCCCTGGTTGATACCCAGTAGAATGTTGGCCGCGATGATCCAGTTCCAGTGGTCGGCCCACATCAGCAGGAAGGGAACCGGCAGCGCAAAGAACCAGCCGATTACCAGCAGGCGTTTTCTTCCCACGAGGTTGGCGAGGGCGCCTGTAAAATAATTGGTGATGGCTTTCACCACACCGAAGACGACGATGAAAGAAAGTATGGCGGTTTTAGCGGCGATGGCAAATTCCTGTTCCGCCACCTGGGGAAGGATGCTGCGTTCCAGTCCAACCATGCCACCCACGAAAGCGTTCACGATCACCAGGAGGGTGAATTGTTTCCAGTTCTCTTTAAGGCCGAGTTGTACGGTGTTCATGGCAGGTCATTTAAGCAACTTTATTTACGCGATATCCGTTCAGTTTCCAGTCGGGGAAGCCTTCCTCCAGGCGCCGGGCCCTAAAGCCGTTGCGGGTCAGGATATCCACCGCTTCATCCGCAAAAACACAAAAAGGTCCGCGGCAGTAAGTGATGATCTCCTTATTCTTTTTAAAGCGGTGGAGGCTCGCCTTCAGTTGTTCCACCGGGATATTGATGGCACCGGGGATATGGCCATTTTGGTATTCTTTTTCCGGCCGTACATCCAGCAATACGACTTTATCGGATTTGTATTTCGACCGCAGCTCTTCCAGTCCAAGCGCGGTGGTGCTTTTGCCGCCCCCCCGGTAACTGTTAACCAACCGGTCGATGCCGGCTATATGGACCGTACCCATATCCCGCAGGTCTTTCCAGAGGCGGTACACCTGTTCACCGGCAAGGGAGTACAATACAAAATTACCTTCGCGCCGCAGGGAAACCAGTTCCGCCTGCCTGAGCACCTGCAGGTGTTGAGAAGTATTGACAATGGACATGGAAGTTTCGGTGGCGATCTCTTCCACCGAACGTTCCGCCTGGGCCAGCAGTTCAATGATCTCCAGGCGGTGCGGGTTAGCCATCGCTTTCACCAGGGCTGCCAGCATGCCATAGGCCTTATCTTTGAATTCCCTTTTCTTCATGGTGCAAAGATAAAATCATGGCACCAACTATTCAATAGATTTATTGAATAGTTGAATTATTAACATTATTTTGCCGTATGATCACACCCAATCCATTGCTTGCCCCGCGTCTTGTTTCGCTGGACGTGCTGCGAGGCATCGTCATGATCCTGCTGGCCGGTGAGGCTGCAGGTGTGTACGAGGCGCTGGCCCACAGCCCGCTTCCACCGTATGCCCATGCGCTTACCAACCAGTTCTTTCATCACCCCTGGCACGGCCTCCGGTTCTGGGACCTGGTGCAACCGGCATTCATGACCATTGCCGGAACGGCCATGTTCCTGAGCTGGCAATTGAGAAAAAAGCAGGGCACCAGCTGGGCTGCCAACGGCAGGCATATGCTGAAACGATGTTTTCGGTTATTCCTTGCCGGGGTAGCCCTTCATTGTGTTTACCGGGGGAAACTGGTCTGGGAGCTCTGGAACGTGCTGACCCAGTTATCGGTTACCCTGCTGATCGCTTACCTGGTGGTACGTGGATCCTGGAAGTTCCAGCTGGTAATTTCATTTGGATTATTGCTGCTGACCGAGGTGCTCTACCGGTATATCCAGGTACCGGGTTTCGACCAGCTCTTTGTG